>CAYWTT010000067.1:0-12182 GCA_964461245.1 uncultured Prolixibacteraceae bacterium
CGGGTTTTGAAGTGAGGTTGGTCACCTCATAGGTAAGCACGGCAACCGGCAAACCGCTGGCTTCGGCATCGCCGGGGACCAGGGGATTGAATCCGATGATTTTTACCGATACCGGCAGGTTTTTATCCGAAAGATTAACCATACCCACCGGATAAGAAGCATCAAAACTGGCTTCGGAAAAACGCGGAAAACCATGCTGGTTGACCGGGCGTCCTTCATAATGCTGGTATTCGGCCGGATGTACCGGACCGATCAGGACCCGGGTAACCGATGGTTCACCTTCGGGCCTGACAAAGATTGAAAAGAAGGGTGCGTTATTTCCTTTTACCGTTTTCGGGCTGAAAAATCAGGCTGCCGGAATGGAAAATGCTGTTTTGGGTGGTCAGCTGACCAGCCTTTGTCCGGATCCTGCCCTGTCACTTTTCAATGACCGTTGAGGAGAAAATAAAGGCTAATCATCACCGCGATCAGGGACATCCATGCTATCCATACCTTCCGGTCAGGTTTGACTATTGTTCCGTAATCGGGTAGGCTTTGCCCGGCCGGTTTCTGGTCATAGCGGGATACGAGGAATGCCGCCAGGGACAGGATGACGAATATCATGAACGAGAGGAGCAGGAAATGGGGCCAGAAATCGTATTTTTCTTTGGGTAAAATCCACAGGTAGAGGATTCCAATGCCGATACTGAAGATGGTCCCGGCAGTGAGGATCAGGTTGGCAGCACGGGTGGTGGTTTTTTTCCACAAAACGCCAAAAAGAAAGACTACCGACATGGGAGGTGCCAGGAAACTGAGGACGGCCTGGAAAATGTCGAACAGTTTCAGCCCTTTGATGCTGCTGATGGCCAGGGTTAACAGAATGGCGAGGATGGCACCGGTAAGGGTGACCAGACGCCCTGTTTTCACCATTTCTTTGCTGGTGGCGTCCGGCTTAAAATTCTTCACATAAATATCCACCGTAAAAACGGTACTGAGCGAGTTGAGGGCCGAATCGATGGTGCTGACCAGGGCCGCAATCAGCACAGCAATAACCATTCCCACCATTCCCGTAGGGAGCAGGCGGGTTACCATGGTCATATAAGCTTCATCCGGATTTTTGAGGTCCGGAAAGAGCACAAAACAGGTGATTCCCGGAATGATGAACAGGGCGACGTCCAGGATTTTCAGCCAACCGGTGAAATTGGCGCCCAACTGGCCCTGTTTAAGGTTTTTTGCCCCCAGGACCGACTGAACCATGGACTGGTCGGTACACCAGAACCAGACTCCCATCACCGGGTAACCGAGAAGAATGGCCAGCCAGCGGTAGTTGGGATCATTTGCCGGGAGAAGGAGGTTCCAGTAACTGGAGGGAGTATTTTCGTATATGGCCAGAGGTCCCCCGGCCTTGATTACCCCCACTATCGTTAAAGTCAGTGAGACCACGATTAAAAGCAGCATCTGAAATACGTTGGTGTAGGCAACTGCTTTCAGACCGCCGGCCATGGTGAAGAAGGCAGAGATGCCGATCAGTAAAAGTACGGAAAGCCACATCGGCAGGTCAAGCATCTGGCCGATCAGGATCCCTCCTGCAAACAAGGTCAGGGCAAGCCAGGAAATCAGGATGGTGGCTATGCTGTACCAGGCAAGGATCGTCCGGGTCGACTGGCCGAACCGTTTGCCCATGAATTCTGGCAAAGTCTGGACTTTAGCCCCAATATACCGGGGGGCAAAAACAACGGCTAATAAAAAGATGAAGACAAATGCATACCAGCCGAAATTCCCTGCCACCACGCCGGTGGTATACCCGATGCTGGCCGATGCAACCAGCATACTGGGACCGACATTGGTACCCCACATGGTAAATCCGATGCTGGTCCATCCCAGAGAATGTCCGGCCAGAAACAGGTTCTCGCTTTTATCCTTTTTCTTCACAAAGCTGACCCAATATCCCATCCCGATCAATACCAGAATATAAATGGCCACCACGACAAAGTCGGCTGTATGTAAATAGCTGCTGATGTTCTCCATTTGGTTTGCTTAAATCTGATTTGGAATGTGTATAAAATTGTACCTGTGTTTTCAGCTTTTTCCGCTCATTCTACCTGTATCTTTCCACAATTTTCCATGCCGATTCTATTTCGTCTTCCGATTTAAAATCCATCAGGATATTGAGTCCCTCCGGACCGACATGATCAAGAAGAGGCTGAAGTTCAGCGGGAGCTACCCAGCAGGGCATGACCGACTTTCCGGCTGAACGGATCCTCCGGTAAAGGTCATACCAGCAGGGATTTCCTCCCTGTAATTCACCCACTCCGGGGGTCCATTGTATGGCATTCAGCTCTTCAATCTCCAAAAGGGCGTCGAGGTGGCGTTGGGCACCTACTCCATCCAGGTGGTAAAGGGTATAATCGATTTTTTTTGCCTGCTCCCGGATATAGGGTTGAACAAAACGGCGGAAATCTTCTTCCGCAATCATGATCGATATGTCGGACTGGAGTTTGGAGACCTTGCCGGGGCCCCAGATGGAAAAGTAGCAGAAAGCCATTTCGTCTCCCTCCCGGATGATATCGTAAATCCGGTCGAAAACCCGGAAATAGAGGTCATTCACTTTTTGAAGCTGTTCCTCCAATCCTTCCGGATCCATAATCATATCCATCATTACTTCCTGGGTTCCGCGTACGCTGGCTAGTATATCCAGTCCTTCGACCAGGTCGGGACATCCCACATAGTATTTGCCGGCCGATTTTGCTTTGCAGGCTTTCAGCAAATCGAGATGTAGCCGCCACCAGGGATTATTTTCATCCAGTACCGGATTCCATTCAGTCCCCTCACGATGCCGGATCCATATGGTGTCTTCCCCTCCTTCCAGGTCAGCGCCCAGTATGGCTGCCAGTGATCCCGGCCCCAGCTGGGTATTGGCCACAGGCAGGATATCAGCTTTGAAAGAGCTGCGTGAAAGCTGATAATGTAAGTTTTCAGCCCTCCATTCAGGATCAAACCACAACTGGTTCCGGTCACGCGCAGGGGGAGGGGGAGCTGCCTCTTCGTGGGGTCTGCCTTTTTTGGGCAGATGTTCCCACATGGTCAGTACCAATCCTTTCCCTTCCCACCAATCGAGGTAATGTTGTCTGGATTCTTCCCAATTTTCTTTCCAGGTAATCATGTGATATGAAGATATTAAGGATCAAAATTTATTATTTCCATAAATCTGCGAGGATACTATGCCGGATTCCACCGTATGTCTCATCAAAATTCACCGGAACGGAATTATTCAGGTCCATTTCGTCGGTATTGCTGACTGGCAGGGGATACACCAGGACAGAGGATCCCATTTTTACCCAGACAGGCATTTCGCCGAGCGGACATTTGAAATCTTTCAGCCAGTGCTCTCCTTCCGTGATTTCTCCCGTGAAAAAGTTGATCCATCTTCCTCCTGGCAGGTAAACATCGCGCCGGTTTTCACCGTTCATGACCGGGGCAACCAGGAAGTGGTCACCAAAATAATACTGGTCATCGATGTGCCAGCATATTTTCTCTTCGGGATGATGAAAAACCAGAGCCCTCAGCATCGGGTAGCCTGTGGCAGTGACCTTTTTTGCCTGTTCAAGGATATAGGGAATCAGGGCATAACGCAGTTTCAGCCATTTGCGGATAATTCCGGCGACAGCGGGATATTCCCATGGTTCACGTTTAGAAGTTCCATGGTAGCGCAGGTGGGAGGAAAAAACGCCGAACTGGGTCCATCTGACATAGAGGTCATCGGGCACCACGGAGTTCATGAAATCGGGCACCCCGTGAAATCCTGGCACATCGTGGCTCCAGAAGCCAAATCCTGAAAGGCCGATATGGAGGCCTCCCTTCAGCGAACCGGCCATGCCGTCCCAGGAGCAGGCCGAGTCCCCACCCCAGTGGAGCGGATAACGCTGGCATCCGGCCCATCCAGCCCGTGCCCAAATAATGCCATCTCCTGTGACTTCCCTGGTTACTTCGAAAGCGGCTTTCTGATACAACAAGGCATACAGGTTGTTCAGCAATTCAGGTTTCATGGCATGGTACTCGGCATTCATGTGGATCTCTTCCCCAAAATCGGTTTTTATGCAAACCACACCTATTTCCAGCAGAACCCTAAGGAGGGATTTATACCATTCAACTGCCTTTGGATTGGTGAAATCAATGGTACCGGCATAATCCAGTGCCGAGAAATTTGAACCGCCCTGTTTTTCGGTCTGCTTCAGTATACACATGTACCTGTTTTCAAGCGCCTCTTCGTGTTGCTCAGCTTCAGATGCTATATATGGCATTTGCCACAGGCTGACCTTAAATCCGTTGTTGCGCAGGTTGTGAATGAAATGCTCCGGATCGGGAAAGCGTTCAGGATTGAATTTCCATTCACACAGCCAGTCGGTCCGGAACCAACCTGTGTCCAGGTGGATCACATCACATGGAAAATCTTCATCGCGAAGGCGTTTGCATATGCCGCTTACCTCATCTGCCGAAAAATAGCTCATCCGGCTCATCCAGGTACCGTAGCTCCATAAGGGCAGTGAGGACGGAAAACCTGTCAGACAGCGGTATTCAAAAAGGATCTCCTCCGGTGTGTCTCCCCCGATCAGAAAAAGATCCATTCCCGGCTCTTCAGAAAGCAGCTGAACCGAACGCGTGGAGTGATCTCCCAGCGAGATCTTGGAATAGGCCGTGGTATGCATGAAAATGCCATACATCCGGCTTGACAGGAAGAATGGGATATTCTTGTATGTGCGCCGGTTGTTCACTCCCTGTCCGTCCTGGTTTTTCAGCTGAAAAGTGCGGCCCGACAGATCCATCTTGGCAAAACGTTCGCCGGTCCCGGCAAATTTCTCATCCGGCTGAATGTGAAACGACAGGGTAGTCCGGTCAGGATGGCCGTTTTTTTCCACGAAAGCCAGGGCAAAGGCATCATGCCGGGCCGGGAAAAACTGGTCATAGGCGCTCAGCCGGATCTCCCTTTTCCCATCGGGGAAGAACGCTATATCGAGAGATTCTTCCGGAGGAGGCAATAAATCGCTCCAATGACTGATTTTCGGAGAACGCCGGTTTAAACAAGCCCTGAGGGTTCCGTTTGCATCTTTTATCCGCCACTCGTTATCCGATTTTTCAAGCTGCAGCGGAACAACCTTTAATCTCTCATCCATTTCCAGAATGGGTGAATCCTGCATCTCCCCCTCATGAAAATGGAGAGAGAGGCGGAAAATCCTTGCTCCGTATGCTCGCATTCTCATGCGGTAACATACTGTTGCTGCTTCACGGTCGGGGGCAATGTCATTGGAGACTTTTTGTTTTTGAAATGGGATCTCGAATACCACATCCGTCCCTTCGACGCGGGATGAAACCGGCGCACAGCTTTTCCACAAAACCTCGTTACCTGTCAGTGCAGTGTCGAAATCAAGAAAATCAAATAGCTGAAAATTGGTTTGTTTCATTCTGCATTCTTGTATTTAACCAGATATTCCGTGTTTTTCAGAATGGTCATTTCATATTCATTTTCACCGGATTTCCTAATGGCAGCTGTCTTGCAGGCTGGTTTGGTGAGGCTTTTGAAACGGAGGGTGCCTGTTCCGTCGACCGTTGACTTCACCCTGATTTCTTTCTGGTTGCATGAAAGTTCCACATTTCCCAGAGGCGCCGGCACGCTTCCTTCCATCCATTCCAGTCCGCCCAGGCGAGGCTCAACCGTATATTGACGGTAACCCGGTGCCACCGGTTTTACTCCCAGGAAATATTTCCCCAGCAGGTATATCGGGCTGGCACCCCAGGCATGACAAAGGCTTTTCCCGAAAGGCCTTCCGTACATGGCATAATGTTCCGCTCCCTTTTCCGAAGGATCGTATTTTTCCCAGAAAGAGGTTGCTCCCAGGTTAAGCATCCCACCCCAGTAATCCTTTATTTCCCTGCGAACGTAGTCCTGTTCTCCCAGGGCACAGAGGGCTTCCAGTTCATAAAAACGCATATAAGGAGTGGTGATTTTCTGAACCTGGTCGTTCATCAGCACGTGTTCTTTTATCCCATGTTGTTTCAGGCTGTCGAGATATCCGAAGAAAATGGCGAACATATTGGTGTATCGTGTGATGGCATCGCTTTGTTTTCCGTCGATCCTGCTGTGCACGAAAGCATGTTTTTCTTCCGACCAAAAAGCAGGGATCAGCTTTGCTTTCAGATCATCGGCCAGTTTACCATATCTGGAGGCAGACGGTCTGTCATTCATCAGGGTGGCACATATGGTCATTGTTTCAAGACTACGGGCAAACAGAAGCTGTTCAAAACTCACTTCGCCTTTATTATCCAACGGAGCCCAATCAATGTAGACCCAGTCTCCGGGCAGACCGGCCATCATTCCTTCCCCGTTTCGCCGGTTCAGGCAAAATTCCATAAGGCTTACCATGCGGGGATAATATTTTTCGATAAAGGCTTTGTCTCCTGAATAGAGATAATAATCGTAAATGCCCAGGAACCAATAAAAAGTGTAATCCATGATGGTATTGATGTGGCTTGAAACCGGATCTTTACCCCTCAGGGCGACCAGGGTCTGTTTAACTGAAGGAGAATCAAAAAACAGATAATAATTCATCAGGTAGCTCTGATAGGCATCGCCCGACCATATCCACCGGTCGCGCTTAATGCCGTCGGTGAAGAATTCCCTGCTGTTAAGGTGTAAAGTATAGGCAGCAACCTCCCAGATTTTGTTGATCTGTTCATCAGAACAGCGAAAACGTCCACGTTCTTCCAAAGGCAGGAATTCGTAAAACATGGAAACCGATCCGAAACGGACTGACGGATCGGGCACTACATAAACAAAACGGAAGGCGCGTGACTCAATGAGGGTCATGTCTTCTGCGACCTCTTTATTTACCGGAATTTCATCCAGGGTCTCGCAGGTTGTGGTGGCCAAAGCTTCTTCTTCCGACTCCCCGTAATAGACCATCATTTTCCCTGACCCTTGCAATCCGTGAAAAGAAAGGTAACCGAAAGTTTCCCTGCCGAAATCAATAAGCCATCCCTTCTCTTTCTGAACGGTTGATTTGGCCTGCTCCGGCCGTGTTTCCAGCTTATAGGCGGATGGCAGCACCCGGGGATCGCTGAAATTCCGGTGATCCGCCTCAAGCCATGGATTAGCCGATATATCGGAAGCATTTCCGGAATCATCGATCCACTCTTTGTCTTCATAGGTAACCATCCAGGAGCCATCGGAAACTACCTGTTTTCCACGGACGAAAATGGAAGGTACGGCGACCTGATTATACACTTTCAGATGCAGTTCATGTTTACCTCCGGGGATGCTGACTTTCCCGGGACGACCCGAAACCAGTTTTCCGTCGATTTTTACATTGTAGTCCCCTTCCACAAAAATTTCAACTTCATCTCCTTCGGGAAGGTCGTATTTTTTGTAAAAATCGACCAGGTTATAATGGCTGTATAATCTCCAGAAGGGGGGATAAAAAGCGCCCCGTTCTGTCCGGCGGTTCTGCATTTTATTCGAGAGCCAGATGTCATAGTCACCCGGATACCAGATCCAGGTAGCCTTCTGCGCCAAAATCTCTTCTGCCGGTATGATCATTAACAGCAGGGCAAAGGCAACGATGATTTTTTTCATTTCATTCATGATCAGCTGATTTTTCTATGTTTGAGTTATTTTAATCTTTTCATTTCCGGGGACCAGCAGGTGCAGCGACAGCCAACACAACAGATAAGCCATGCTGGCGATTCCGAAGATCACGTAATAACTGCCGGTCAATTCAAGGATCAGTCCCACGCCGGCCGAAAAGAGTATGCCTCCCACAGCCCCGGCAAATCCCGAAAGGCCGACCACGGAACCGACGGCATTTTTGGGAAAAATGTCAGAAACGATGGTGAAAATGTTGGCGGCATAGCCTTGATGGGCGAAGGTGGCCATAGACACCAGGGTCACCGCGAACCAGACACTGGGGGACGAGGAGGCAAAAAATATGGGTACCACCAGTATGGCCATCAGCAGGATGGTGTTTTTACGGGCTGACAAAGGGTGCTTCCCTCGGCCGATCAGGAAGGAAGACATCCATCCGCCGAAGAGCGATCCGCCGATCGAAACCAGGTAGATGATGATGAGGGGCAGGCCGATGTGCATCAGGTCGATGTGATAGGTGGAATTCAGAAATTTGGGCAGCCAATACAGGAAGAACCACCAGATCGGATCGGTCAGGAACCGTGACAGGCAGATTCCCCAGGTCTGTTTATAGGAGATAATTGATTTCCAGGGGATTTTCACTGCAGTCTCTTCCCCGTCGTCCTGCAGAATATGGCGTCTTTCAGCTTCACTCATTTTTCGCTCGTCTTCAGGATTCCGGTATATGGGGATCCAGAAGAGCAGCCAGATGAAACCGAGTGCTCCGGTAATGATAAATGTCCATTGCCAGCCCCATTTCAATGCCATGAGCGGAATCAGGAGAGGGGTCAGGATGGCGCCGGCATTCGGCCCGGAATTGAAAATGCCGGTGGCCAAAGCCCTTTCTTTCTTCGGGAACCATTCGGCAACTGATTTCACTGCCGCAGGGAAATTGGCCGATTGGCCAATTCCCAGTACAAAGCGGGCCAGTGAGAAGGAGAACACGCTTCTGGCTGCGGCATGGACCATGCCGGCCATACTCCATAAAGATATGGCAATGATATATCCCAGACGCGTGCCAATTTTATCCAGAAGGGTTCCCATGGAAATCAAACCGATGGCGTAAGCAATCTGGAAAGCCATGATGATGAACCCGTAGTCCGATTCCGACCAACCCAGCTGATTTTGGAGCTGCGGGGCTAAAATCCCCAGCACCTGCCGGTCGATATAATTGATGGTAGAGGCAAAGAATAGTAAAACCACAATCCGCCAACGGTAATTTCCAATTTTTACTGGGGTGTTCACTGACATATTTCGTGAATTAAATGATAAGCCGTTTCCTGTTCCGCAGGTGTTTCGCAATAAGTCACCACCACCAGTTTCATTCCCGGCACCCAAAGTCGTGACACCTGTTCGCGTATGGTTTCGGTATCACCCACGATCCTTGCATTCAGCACAATACCGGTACCGGCAAAGCGGTGGAAGGCCTCCAGGTCGGGGGTAGCTCCTGGATCGGTCTGCGGAGAGAATGCCCCGTCAGCCATTTGAAGCCCTTTGATCCTGAGAACGGAGTCCACCCAGCCTGACCAGTTCCCGCACGAATGAAATGCCGGTCCGCCATACGGGGCGCAGATCTTTTCCACAGAAGGGGCTGCCAGCTCAAGATATTGTTCGGGTGAAATCATCACCGCGTTGTCGTCACTCATGCCCAGTCCGCTCCATTGCGAGGAGGAGGCAAAACCATGTCCGGGCCATACCAGTGCCTCCCCCATTAAACCGGCCTGTACCTGGTTGAACCGGATCGACAGGTCGGCCAGCCGGTCTAACAGTTCCGTTACCTTTTCCGGTTCCAGCAACAGATCCATAAAGAACCGGTCGAGCGGATAGAGATGGCCGATCATGTTCAGCGGCGACTGGGTGTCGGTGAACGAAACCGGAATCCTGCCCCCGGTTTGATCCATGAAATAACCGATCATATCCAGGGTATGCTGTCCGATGGAGGTTTGGGCTATCTCCTTTGGTTCGAAAGCCAGTACCTCATCCACATTCTGAAATCCGGCTTTCAAGGCCGGTGCATTCCCCTCCTGCCAGATGTAACCACCGCCGTAGGCGCTGGCCACGGTGCCAATCCCATACCACGGTTCCAGGAAGTTGGGCACATCCGCTTTGAAAAGCATGCTTTTTTCGAGTGCCCCGAGCTGAAGCTCCAAGGAACGTTTCATATCCCGGCAGGCAAAAGAAAAACATTCGGCCACCCTCATCCGGCGGTAAACAGCCACTCCTGAAGGTTGCATCCGGAATCGGGCACAACGCTGGTTTAGCTCCGATGCATAAGCCTGGTATCCTTCGAAATTGAAATTTTCCGGTTTCACCGGCAAAACCTGTGTGGCCTGTGCGTCAGCAAGGCGATTGTCAAATTTTTTCAAGTCCGGCATACTCCTTTCTTAATTCTCCGACGGTTTCAAAAATAGCATCAATCCGGTCGTCGGTAACCGTATCGTCCATATTGATGCAACAGACCCCTGTCAGATAGGGATTCCCTGAATCGTGCACCAGCGTGGTAATGGTGCTGCGGATCTCATCGGTTGTCTGCCGGGCAATCTCTACCGGACTCAGCCGAATGTTGAAAAATGTATCAGGCAAGTGTTCCCGCAGGATTTTCACATCACCTCCCCAACCCAGGTCGAGGAAATCAAGATGCGGGATTTTGGCAAAAGCCGCAGACATGCGGTGCGGATCAGCGCCGCAGTAGTGAATGCCATACGGCCGGTTCTGACACCACAGCTGATCAAAAGGCAACAGGAAGTTTTCATAATCTTCTTCCGAGATCATGGTGTGGGAACATTGGGAGTGCAACATCACCGGTCTGGAGAAGTGATCCACAACCCGGTTGACAGAGACCGAGGTGCTGCCGGTTTCAGCCTGTAAAAAAGAGGTGAATTTTTCAATGACCCCTGCAATACCTGCAAAAAAGTCCTTAACCTCTTCCGGGGTCATCATCATATCGATAAAAATTTGATCCCCCCGCAGATCAAGTGCAATGTTCAGTATACCACCCCAGTTGACATCACCGGTCAGGTATCCGAATTTTCCCTTCAATGCACCGGTCAGTTCAGTTAACTGCCGGAAGGCAGGCGAGCGGAAAACATCGCCGGGATTTATGGCATGCAACTCCTCTCCGGCAGGTAAAACCTGAGGAGGATGATTTTCGGAATAATTCACGCGGCAACCCAGCATCTCCTGTAAAAGGAATCCGGCAGCCAGGTGCACGGCACCGATCTCCGGACGGGCCTGATCCCTGTTCATGCCCAGGCCATAACGCCCCCACCGGTTGTGAAGCACCTTCTCCATCTTCTGTTCAGCTTCCACCCGCCTCAGCGGATGATAAAAGAAGTCACGGTCGAAAACGATTTTTTCATTTCGATTCCACCATTCCGGAGCAAGCACAATGTCTGCGGGCAACATCGGATTTCCCAGGAACCTGTTTCCTTTATATTCCATTATGTCCTTGTTTGTTAGTAAAACAGCCAGTCAATGGTTGTGGAACCTTCACTTCCCATACCGGCATCGTGGGTAGGGATTTCCTTGTTCCCGTCAATAAATCCCAGGATGAGAACGCGTCCTTTACCCAGGACAAGTTCATTCTCTCCAGCTTCAAAGGAGTAACTGTAAACATTTACCGGATACAGGCCTCTGATCAGCATGGCATTGGCTATTCTGATGTCGGCCTGCCCGCGGTCATTGGCCTGGGCATTGGTCTCCAGGGTGGGAGGTGCCAGCACGGAGTAGCTGTTTGTATTAAAGTAGCCAACCAACACCTTCACCGGCTTTTCAGTTTTAAATTTCAACAGGGTTCCTTCTTCCTGCTGTGCCCGGTCTGAGAAAATAACCCCCGAGAATTTCTGCAGTTCAGGAGTGACTTTTTCGATTTCGGCATCGCTGTCGCTATATACTTTATTCCCCGGTGAAAGGAGAGATCGCCTGGTGCCTTTGTTCAGAAGGGTCACTTCGACCGGTTCCAGCATCTCTGTTTCAATTTTAACCTGTCCGTTGTTTGATTTCAGCATTTCCACATTCCGCCTGAAGTTCTCAAATTCTGTCCGGTAATGGGGAAGTAATTCCGCCCAGGTCTTGTTCGTCCCGTCAATTCCTGAAATGGGGATGCGGCGTTGGGCGGTTTGCATGCTGTTGGCGTATAGATAGCTGTTTTCGGTGAGTTTCACCAGTTCGGAATAGTATTCCAGGCTTTTTTCAATACAGGGGGCCGCTTTTTCGAGGTCCGATATTTCTTTGGAATACTGGTACCGGAGGATCAGCATGGCTGCTTTTACCTTTTCGGAGAAGAAGTTGGCAAAAGCCCGGTAACAGTAGATGTCATTTTTCAGCCGGGCAAATTCCTCCCGGTTGGACTGAACCGAGGATGCGGCTTTTTCAATGGCTTCGACTGCCAGCTGGCCGCGTCTGACCACATCCTCAATGATCACAAAAGGAATTTCCCCTTTATGTCCTTCACCTTTCCATTCCTTTTCTGCATCGGTAAAGAGCACCTCATTTTCCGGGCCACTCGAAGGCCAGAAATTGGAATAGA
>CAYWTT010000068.1:0-12108 GCA_964461245.1 uncultured Prolixibacteraceae bacterium
CTTTCTTAATTACATTTTGCAGATGTCTGTTATATGATATTATTCATTTTGGGGGGTATTAAGATTATTTCAATGTTAATTTACTATTCAACTTAAATATTTTAGGGGTTATATTAGATATTCAATAATATTTTTGAATCATTAATCATTTTTAAATAGGGTACCTTAACTATTTTATTATTATTTACTTTTTATGTTAATTATAAAAACAATTAATATTTTAAAAACCTTAAAAACATGAAAAAGACAATTCTATTTATTCTGGTTGTGTCCACCATGCTCTCCTTACGCACGACGGCACAGGAACGAAAAAGTCCGCTCAGTATCAGTACGGATTTGGTCAGCAGTTATGTCTGGCGCGGTACCAAATTTGGAAACGGCCCGGCTGTTCAGCCTGGTGTGGAGTTCGCAGCCGGAAGTTTTACCCTCGGGGCATGGGGGTCTTATTGCCTGTCGGACAATGAATCTCCGGAAGCTGACCTCTACACCGCCTACAATTTTGGCAAAGCAAGTTTGGGATTGACCAGCTACTATTTCCCGGGGGTATCCTTTTTCAAAGCTGAAAACCATGCTTTCGAAATCAACGGAACCTGGACACCGGGAATTTTCTCACTGAGTGCAAATTGGATACTTAATGAAGGAGCCGGATCAAAGGGGAATGATCTCTATTTCGAAGCAGGGATCAACGCCGGGGCAATCAGTTTTTTTGCGGGCACCGGGAACGGATGGTATACCCCAGATGGAAAGCTCAACCTGTGCAACCTGGGAATATCCTCTTCCAAAGAAATAAAAATTACGGATACTTTCAGCTTTCCGCTTACAGGTTCGGTGATTCTGAACCCAGCCTCCGAGCAGTTATACATAGCGGTCGGGATATCATTATAAAAGGCAAAATTATGAATACAGTTAAAAATTAATGTTATGAAAAAAATTGAAGCAATAATCCGGAAGACCAAGTTTGATGACGTGAATGAAGCGCTTCATGATGTCGGGATTGAGTTTTTCTCCTTCTGGGAAGTCAGGGGAGTCGGACAGACAAGAGAAGAGCGGATGTACCGCGGTGTAGTCTATGACACAAGTACCATAGAAAGGATTCTTTTTTCCATCATAGTTAGAGACAAGAATGTACAGAAGACCATCCAGGCAGTTTTAAAATCTGCCCGTACGGGAGAGATCGGTGACGGAAAGATATTTGTCACCCCGATTGAAGAGTCATACAGGATCAGGACCGGTGAATCGGGAGATGCCTCCCTGTACATAATCGGGAAGGAAGAATAATGTTAACCATTTAGATTTGACAATCATGGAAGAATTAAGTATGTCAATTAACACGATATGGGTTCTGATCACAGCAGCACTCGTATTTTTCATGCAAGCGGGATTTGCCTTGGTTGAAGCAGGATTCACCCGTACCAAAAACACGGCAAACATCCTGATGAAAAACCTGATGGACTTTGTGATGGGGACTATTGCTTTCTGGATCATCGGGTTCGGGATCATGTTTGGTACAGGCAACGGATTTTTTGGCTCATTCGATTTTTTCACCCAACACAGTTACCGGACAGATATTCCCGACATGGCCTTTCTGATATTTCAGACGGTATTCGCCGCCACAGCGGCCACCATTGTTTCAGGAGCGATGGCCGAACGGACCAAATTCATCAGCTATCTGATATACAGTGTGATTATTTCACTCGTAATTTATCCCATCTCCGGGCACTGGGTTTGGGGGGGAGGCTGGCTATCTCAACTTTCCACCCCTTTCCATGACTTTGCCGGCAGTACAGTGGTTCATTTTGTGGGAGGATGTTTATCATTTACCGGAGCATTGATGTTGGGACCCCGCCTGGGCAAGTACGGAAAAGACGGCAAACCCAAAGCCATTCCGGGCCATAATCTGTCATTGGCAGCGCTGGGGGTATTTATATTATGGATTGGCTGGTTCGGGTTTAATCCGGGTTCTCAATTGGCAGCAGCCGGAACAGTAAATGCCCATGCCATCTCCCTCATCTTCGTCACCACCAATATAGCAGCTGCAGGCGGAGCTTTGGCAACCCTGAGCTTTGTATGGATAAAATATAAAAAGCCTACCCTCAGTATGACTCTGAACGGTGCGCTGGCTGGTTTGGTAGGAGTGACCGCAGGCTGCGATGCCGTTTCCCCGGAAGGAGCACTGATCATCGGAATTATTGCCGGGATTCTGGTCGTTCTCTCTGTGGAGTTTTTTGATAAAATCGTAAAGATTGACGATCCCGTGGGTGCCATTTCTGTCCATGGAGCATGCGGTGCCACCGGAACCATCCTGGTCGGCTTGTTCTCTACTTCTCAGGGATTGCTTTACGGACACGGGACCGATCTGCTGATCTCCCAGTTAATTGGCGTGGTAAGCGTAGGTTCCTGGGCCATCATTTGTGGATTAATCCTGTTTTATTTAATTAAAAAGACCATCGGGATCCGGGTTGAACCCCGGATTGAAGAAGAAGGCCTTGATATTTATGAACACGGGGAATCGGCATACAATTAACGATCACCCTGACTCCCAAACAAAAAAACTCAAAGCCTGCCGGCCGTCCGGCAGGCTTTTCAACCTTACGGTGCATAATGGCATAAAACGGCATCGCTCCCGAACCTTGGTATTACCTGGCCATGCCGGCAAATTTCCCGTATCCTGCCTGTCAGAACCAAAGAAAAAGGCTAAGGCAAAACTGCAAATCTCCTTTGTGGTTTACAGGAGATCATTCAATTTGGAAAGGGAAGGGCCATGGAAATATTAAAAAGTCTGTTGTAAACAACAGGAAAGGATTTACTTTTGCATACAACAATTCTGACTCAATAAAACCATATAATGAAAAAGAGCTTGTTTTTGTTGTTTTTGCTCGCGGGATTCTTCACCATGGGAAGTGAACCCTGGAAACCCGCCGGAGACCGGATCAGAACTCCCTGGGCTGAAAAAGTCGATCCTGCCAATCCCCTGCCTGAATATCCCCGTCCCCAGATGGTCAGGGAACAATGGCATAACCTGAACGGATTGTGGGAATATGCCATCACCCCGAAAGGCAAATTCCTCCCTTCGGCCTTTGATGGAAAGATACTGGTTCCCTATGCCGTGGAGTCCAGCCTATCCGGTGTGCAGAAAAGCGTGGGTGAAGACAAGGAATTGTGGTACCAGCGGACTTTCACCCTGCCGGAGGCCTGGAAGAACAGAAAAATCCTGCTCCATTTCGGGGCAGTGGACTGGAAAGCGGATGTGTGGGTAAACGACATAAAGGTAGGATCTCATGCAGGAGGATACACTCCATTTTCATTTGAAATTACTCCCTACCTCTCCAAATCTGGAAATCAGAAGCTGATGGTCAGGGTTTGGGATCCTTCCGACCGCGGCTACCAGCCCTGCGGCAAACAGGTGGGGAAACCCTCCGGAATATGGTACACCTCTGTCACCGGCATCTGGCAGACAGTATGGCTGGAACCGGTCAGCCCGGCCTATATTTCAGGGCTGAAGAGCATTCCTGACCTGGATGGAGGAACTTTGTCCGTAAAAGCTGAACTCTGCGGTTCAGAAAAAGGAGATATCATTGAAGTGAAGGTGCTGGATCAGGGGAAGGTCATCAGTTCAGCCAAAGCAGCAGCCAGCCAGGAAGTACTGGTGGATGTTCCGGATGCACGCGTTTGGAGCCCGGAAACCCCATTCCTATACGACATGCAGGTCTCGCTCATTCGCCAGGGAGTGGTTGCCGACCGGGTAAAAAGTTACTTCGGTATGCGGAAAATATCGGTCAAACGGGATGCAGGCGGAGTGATCAGGTTGCAGTTGAACAACAAAGATTATTTCCAGTTCGGTCCGCTTGACCAGGGATGGTGGCCCGACGGCTTATACACGGCACCAACCGATGAAGCTTTGCAGTTTGATATTCAGAAAACCAAAGATTTCGGGTTCAACATGATCCGAAAACATGTAAAGGTGGAACCGGCCCGCTGGTATTATCATGCGGATAAGTTGGGTATCCTGGTCTGGCAGGATATGCCGAACGGTGATAAATCACCGCAATGGCAACAGCGCAATTACTTCAACGGGAAAGAGATGGTCCGCAGCGCGGTTTCTGAAGAGAATTACCGGAAGGAGTGGAAAGAGATCATGGATCTGACCTATTCCAATCCATCCGTAGTGGTCAGGGTTCCCTTCAACGAAGCCTGGGGCCAGTTCAAAACACCTGAAATTGTGGAATGGACGAAGAACTATGATCCTTCCAGGCTCGTGAACCCGGCCAGCGGCGGGAATCACTATGATGTAGGAGACATACTCGATATGCACAACTATCCTGAACCAGTCATGGGACTGTACGACTCCAAACGCAGCTGCGTTTTGGGTGAGTATGGCGGAATAGGTCTCGCAGTGGAAGACCATCTGTGGGAAAAGGAACGCAACTGGGGATATGTCCGGTATAAAACTTCGGATGAGGCCACCGAAGCTTATATTAAACTGGCTGAAATACTGAAGAAACTGATCCCTTCCGGATATTCTGCCGCCGTATATACGCAGACTACCGATGTGGAAAGCGAAGTGAACGGTTTGATGACCTACGACAGGAAAGTGATCAAATTGATGGAGGAGAAGGTCAGGAAAGTGAATCTGGAGATTTGCACATCACTGAATAAGCAAGAATAAGAACTGGCCAAATCCGGTAAGGTTCAGGTATAAAGGGAAGCTTAACCGGACGGGGAAAATGAGAAGAGGCGAAGTAATTCATGCGAATTCACCAGAATTTTCATGATCCCATTCAACCCCTTTTTGGGTAACCTCAAGGGAACAACAGCATAGTCACTGAAAAACCAGTAAGTTGAGCCATTTCTTCCCCATATTGTTTCTGGCACTCTGTCCGCTTTTGACAATTGGACAGTTATTACCCGGATTCATCTCTTCCGGTGATGTGGAAAGATACGCAGGCTATATTTACTCCCCGGTACCTAAATCGGAGGACAGCATCCTGCATAAAAAAAATAAACATTGAAGGAATACCCGAATATTTATAGGCAGGCCATGATCCCGATTAGTAGAATCCCAATTCCAGCCGGGCTT
Source organism: uncultured Prolixibacteraceae bacterium (assembly GCA_964461245.1). Lineage (GTDB taxonomy): Bacteria > Bacteroidota > Bacteroidia > Bacteroidales > Prolixibacteraceae > UBA1413. The sequence continues at coordinate 5,078 of CAYWTT010000068.1, forward strand.
CTTCGCTCATCATGCTCTTGTCCCATGGAGGATCAAAGACGAGTTCCACATCTACTCCTTTGATTCCTTCTACCAGCAGGGCCGATTGTTTTACCTCCTCCAGCAGCATATCCGCAACCGGACATCCGGGTGCGGTGAGGGTCATCACAATATGGGCAATTTCGTTCCCGTTCACGTCCACATTATATATAAGCCCCAAATCATACACATTTACCGGAATTTCCGGGTCGTATACATCCCTGAGGTTGGCAATGATCTGATCAATTCGTTTATCCATTTTGAGCCTCCTCCAGTTTATTGTATGCAACAGCGTAAAGCCTGATTTGTTTAATCATGGAAAGCAGACCATTGGACCTGACAGGAGAGAGGTTTTGTTTCAAGCCGATATCGTCAATAAAGTGCAACTGATTTTCGATCAACTCTTTTGGTGTACGACCCGATGCCACCCTGAGCAACAGGGCTACCAGTCCCTTAACGATAACGGCATCGCTCTCCCCTTTGAAAAACAGTTTTCCCCCTTTGAACTCAGGCACCAGCCAAACCCTTGACTGGCATCCCCTGATCAGGTATTCATCGGTCTTTTGCGCAGGATCAAGCCCCGGAAGTTCATTTCCCGTTTCAATCAGATAACCGTATTTATCCATCCAGTCTTCATAAACTGAAAATTCTTCAATGATCTGTTGCTGTGCTTCTTCAATAGTCATCACCACTTAACTGAATTAAAGGTGCAAATGTCGGAATTTTTCATTTCTACGCAAAAAAAGAGATGAGAATTAAGAACCGGATTACCAAGGCCGTCACCGGTATTCATTTAAGCATTCTGAAGCGGAAGAAGATTCCTGAAAAAGAATAAATAATTAACTTTAAAGCATCAAAACATTAAATTCAACCTATATGGAATCATTAGCTGGAACAAGAACAGAACAGAATCTGCTGAAGGCATTTGCGGGTGAATCCCAAGCCCGGAACCGGTATGAGTTTTTCGCCAGAGAAGCGCAGAAGGAGGGATTGGAGCAAATTGCCGCTCTTTTTATGGAGACAGCCATGAATGAAAAGGTCCATGCCAAGATATTTTTCCGTTTTCTGGAAGGCCGTATGGTCACCATCACGGCAACCTATCCGGCGGGAAAGATCGGTACGACCCTTGAAAACCTGAAAGCTTCTGCTGACGGTGAGAATGAAGAATGGACACAACTCTATCCGGAATTCGCCCAAATTGCAGAAGAAGAGGGTTTTAAACAAATTGCCGTTAAATTCAAAGCCATTGCAAAAATCGAAGCCGCACATGAAAAGCGTTACCGGAAGCTATGCGAAAATCTTGAAAATGGGAAAGTATTTGAAAAGGATGGAAAAGTAATCTGGAAATGCAGGGAGTGTGGTTTTCTGCACGAAGCAGTCCGTCCTCCTTTGAAATGCCCGGTTTGTGACCATGAACAATCCTTTTTTGAATTGGAATGTGAAAATTATTGATACAAGAGAGCCGGTTTCAAAGTTGCCGGCTTTTTTTTTTGTCGTAACTTTGACTCCCGGTTTACAGCCTGAAATGATATGAAATACAGTTTATCCCTAATCCTTTTCCTTTTGTTTTTGGTTCCCCACGGAAGATGCCAGGTTATACAGCTTCCGCAGGATAGTGTGATCGAATATGACGGACAGTTCTTTATGCCCTATGCTGAGGGAGTCAAAGAAAAAGTGCTGGCATTTGATCCCGGTGTGGCCCGGATGAAACCTTCACAGGTCAGCATTCTGAAAAAAAAGCTTAATCAATGCCTTTCCCTGTTTTACAATGATTCTGCCTTCCATACAATGAACGGGCTGAAAGTTGTGTTCCGGGAGGAGATATTCCCGATGGATGGGACCAATGAAATGGTCAGGTGGATACCTTCTTCCATCGAGATCGGCATATTCACCACTCTGGCCAGGGACAGCATGCCTTATTGGGAATCTGTTTCCGACGCCTCTGTCATTCTACACTTCAACAATCCCAAAAAACTGGTTGGTCCAGCCGTCATCAATGACATATACATTGAACCCCTTGAGACAAACTGAGACGGCCGGTGGACGGAATTTGACCGCATTTCCGTTCCCAACCGGGTAAGGGTTACAAAGAAAAATAACCTGCCCTGGTTCGAACCGGTTTCTAGGGAAGATTTTATCCTTACGCTGATCACCTTTTTCCAGGGATCGATCGATAAAGCTGAAAAAAGCCACTTGCCTGCCTCACCGCAAACCACCCTCTCAAATGCCGGATTCAACAGGGAAATTGAGCTGCAGAAGTTTCAGCGTGAACTGGAGAATATCAGAAAACTGGATCCCCGTTTAGCTGACCGGCTTATGCAGGCATATACCGAGGCCGGTCAGCCTGCCTCGTCCAGCCAGCAAGGCAGTGAAACGGGAAGCCATGTCGACCGGAATATTGTCCTGAATACCTGGCGTGAAGCGGTCAGAAGACTGAAAGCCGAAATGAACGCCATGTCACCTTTGGAAAGAAAATCACAAGCATGGTGGTCAAATACCGAAGACTCCAATGTATCCGGACTGACTCCAGCCGGATTCAGTGGTTCACGACCCCTGGTCAGGCTGAATAAAAACCTGATCGATAAAAACAAACCCGGTTCTGCCATCCAGCTGATCGTTACCGAATGGTCCATGCTGCCCGGCTCTGACTATAGCAACATCGACGGGTATAACCTGGCTTACGGGAAAATTTCACAGTTGGAAAAGAATAAAATCCTTTGGCAGCAGGTAATCGACCTCCTGGAATGATGGCCGCCATCATAATGCATCTTTAGATGGAATGATTTTTGCATTTCCCATTGCAATATAAAAGAAAGATTTTCTGACTTTATGTTTACTATATTTTATAAATTGCAACGCAAAACCATCATTACTCAATTTAACATATTATGAAAAAAGTATTGCTACTGACGTTCGTAATCGGAGTCTGCTTTTCATTCCAGGGATATTCCCAGTTTGATATCAAGGGAAAACTGAAAAGTCAGGCCAACAATCGGATTAATGACCGGATCGACCAGGGAATCGACAAGGGACTTAACAAAATAGAAGAAGGTGTCGGCTCTGTTTTCAAGAAACAGGAATCGGAAAAGAGTTCAGAGGAAGAGGTGGAGTCACCACAGAATGACCAGGGAAGTGATTCGAAAGGTGACGGTCAGGAATCGGAAAAGGATTCTGTGACCAAACCCCAGGTGAAAATTGAGTCCAGCACGAAATATGATTTCGTCGCAGGGGATAAAATTCTCTTTTTTGAGGATTTTTCCCAGGATGCCATCGGAGATTTTCCGGCATTATGGACCACCGAAGGATCCGGAGAAGTCCGGACCGTTAAAGGTTTTTCAGGGAACTGGCTGCTGCCAACTTCCGATGAAAATGTCTATTGCCTGATGAAAGATCTCGTTCTGCCGAAGAACTTCATTTTCGAATTTGATGTGATTGACACACCTGAAAATGAGGACTGGGAGCATTGTGGCTTTTACATGACATTTTTCAACAGCCAGGAAGAGTTTTTGGACGACAGGTTGTTCCCCGGGAAAGAAGGATTTCACATCACATTCTCCGATGAAACAACAGAAGCTCAGGGATTCAGGGAAGAAGAGACATTTACCGCGTCAAACAGCCAGATAGCCCCGCTCCGTTTGAATGAACTGAATCACGTGATTGTCTGGGTACAGGATCGGCGGATCCGTATTTACCATGATGGACAAAAAGTGATCGACGGTCCGTCTAGTTTGCCATCTAATGCCACTTACAACCGGTTCCGGATTTCTCTTTGGGGCCACCATGGCCGTCCCTTCTTCTCCAACCTGAAGATCACCACGGCAGCTCCCGATACACGCAGCAAGCTGCTGACGGAAGGGAAGCTGATCAGTTACGGTATCTTTTTCGATTCAGGTAAGGACATAGTGAAACCGGAATCCTGGGGAGCCCTGAATGACATTGCCAAGGTGCTGAAAGAAAATCCCGCGATTAAAGTGAAAATTGTGGGCCATACCGACAGTGACGGGAACGATGCGCTCAACCTGGATCTCTCGAAACGGCGGGCTGCTTCCGTTAAAAATGAACTGGTAAAAAACTTCGGAATAGATGGCTCTCTTCTGGAAACCGACGGGAAAGGGGAAACACAACCTATCAGCCCCAATGCAACCCCTGAAGGAAAAGCACAGAATCGCAGGGTGGAGTTTATAAAACTTTAACTTTGTATCCGAATTATCAAACTATAATAAAACTGTAAAACCATGAAGAAGCTGATTGTCCTGACTATGGCTCTGTGTATCGGGCTTACTTTGTCGGCCCAAAAAGCATTTTACCCTACCCAGGCCGGAACAAAACTCACCTATCAGACGACTGATAAAAAAGGGAAGCTGACCGGACAGATCGTATATACGGTGAAAGAAGTGTCCGGCAGCAACGACAATTTCACCGTTGTGTATTCGGTCGAAAGCCTGGATAACAAAGGGGAGAGAATTTACATCGACGAGATTACCGTCAAACAGGAAGGGGATAAAATGTACCTCGACATGAGTAATTTTCTGAATAAGGCTGCCTTTCAGCAAAACGGAGAAATTCCTCCGACCATCGAAGTTACCGGTAACAATATGGAAATTCCTCTGATTCCCATTCCCGGCACTTCCTTACCGGATGCCAGTGTGACCATGGCCATGAAAATGGGATTTATCAACCTGAAGATGACGGTGAATGTAACCAACCGCAAAGTGGATGCTCTGGAAGATATCACGGTAAAAGGCGGAAGTTTCAATGCCTTTAAGTTGACCGGCGATGTCAGCGGAACCATTGTCGGAATAAAAATCAACACCAAAAGTGCGGAATGGTATGCCTACGGCATCGGAGTGGTTAAAACCGAATCTTACGATAAGAAAGGAGATCTGCAATCGACACTTGAGCTGATTCAGGTGGAAAAATAAAAGCTGAAGGGGGTTGCCGGAGTCAGGCAACCTCCTGTTGTTTCCGGGCAGCCACAAGACTGATGTAAAACAGCTGAAACGCATGGTAAATCATGATGGGGAGCAGAAGTATGCCCGCCCCGCTTATGCCGGAAAACAGCACGCTGGCAAATACTGTTCCGTGCACCAGTGATTTTTTGGAACCCGAAAATTGAAGCGTGATCCGGTCCTCCCTCCTGAATTTCATTTTTCCGGCAGCCCATCCTGTAAGGCCAAAAACCGCAAAAAAAAGGGCAATCACCGCAGCAAATACCATCCCAAATACAACAGGGCTTACTTTCCCGAATATACCAGAGACAAAAGAGGTACTGAAAGACTCATACACAATCAACAGGATGACCGACTTGTCAAATAGGGCAAGTTGCCGTAAATACCGGTTTACAGTTTTTTCAGCATAACGGTGAAGTAATAATCCCAGGATAACCGGAAGGATGATCTGGGTGATCAGTTGGATCATGATTCCCCACAGATCAAACGACTCCCCGCTTTTTGAAAGAAAAGGCCCCATCCAGAGAGGGGTGATGAGGATGCCGATGATGCCAGAAATGCTGGCATTAAAAATCGCACCGGGAATATTACCCCGTGAAATGCTTACCATAACCACCGAAGAGGATACGGTTGAAGGCAAGGATGCCAAAAAGAACATACCCAGCCAGAAAATTTCGTAGGAAGTATTTTTCACAAAGGGGAAAAAAGGGAGTACCAGCAACGGGAAAACCAGAAAAGTAGTAACCTGGATGGCCAGGTGCATTCGCCAGTTGCTCATTCCCCTCCTGATTTTCTCAGGATTCAGTTTCAATCCATAAAAAAAGAAGATAAGTGATACACCCACATCGATAATATCTCCCAGATCGGGTTTATGATTGCCCATTCCGATTCCAGGAACCATCCAGGCCAGGAATATCATTAAAAGTAATCCGATGATAAACGGATCAGGTAAAAACCTTGAAATTCTCAGCATGTCAAATCAGCAAATCATTATCAGGACCAGAGTACCATTTACTTCATTTACTTCCCTGCGCCAGCAATTTCATCACTTTATGCAATGCATTGATAAAGAGATCGACCTCTTCCGGTGTGTTGTAAATGCCGAAACTGATCCTGACTGTTCCAGGGATTCCATAGTGGGACATTACCGGGTCAGCACAATGGTGGCCTGTTCTGACAGCAATACCCATTAAATCGAGTAATTTGCCTGCATCATACGGATGTATTCCCTCCAGGTTGAATGAGATCACCCCAGATTTTTCAGGGGCCTGGCCATAAATGGTCACCCCTTCCGTTTGACGAAGAAGCCCGGTAGCATAAATCATCAGGCTGTTCTCGTGTTCAGCAAAATGGGAAAGCCCGCTGTCGGTCAGAAAAGAAATGGCCGCTCCCAAACCTGCCACTCCGGTAATATGTGGAGTACCTGCTTCAAATTTGTAAGGTGTTTCATTGAAAACGGTGCCGCTGAAACTCACTTCGGAGATCATCTCTCCCCCACACTGGTAAGGAGGCAAGGCATCCAGCAACTCTTTCCTGCCGTATAGCACCCCTACTCCGTTGGGGCCGTACATTTTATGGGCAGAAAACGCATAAAAATCAGCATCAAGTTCCTGTACGTCCACCGGAAGATGCTGAATGGCCTGAGCCCCATCCACCAGGAATTTGGCTCCGTGGCGGTGTGCAATCGCGGCAATCTGCTTAATCGGGTTTACCGTCCCCAGGACATTGGAAACATGGCAACAGGCAACCATTCTGGTTCGCGGAGAAATTTTTTTCTTCAGCTCTTCCATGATCAATTCCCCGTTGTCAGAGAAAGGAAGCACTATGATTTTTGCTTTCTGTCGCAACGCCATCATCTGCCAGGGAACAATGTCGGAATGGTGTTCCATCTCAGAAACGATAATCTCATCTCCCTCTTTTACAAAGGCTTCGCCAAAGGAAAAAGCCACCAGGTTGATACTTTCGGTAGTTCCCTTGGTGAAAATGACCTCTTCTCTGGACCGGGCGTTGATGAAACGGGCTGTCTGGTCCCTGACAGCTTCAAAATCAGCAGTGGCCTTGTCA
>CAYWTT010000069.1:0-12081 GCA_964461245.1 uncultured Prolixibacteraceae bacterium
GGGTTTGATTTTTCCCAGGATAAACGGGGCTGAAGCACCGGTAACAAAGGCAAACATCAGCATGATCCCCGTGGCGGTGGAACGGACCCTGGGTTCAATGACATCATACAGGGCCGCGAAAATATTAGAGTCATAAATCCCCCTGAAAAGGCCAAAGAAGGCAAGGGTGAGATAAATCATGAACGGGGTATTTCCGCGGCCAAGAAGAAACAGAAAAGGAGCCCCCAACAGCAGACCAATTGCCTGGACCAACCCCCGCATCCCGGTTATCTTAATGCAGTACCGGTCGGCCACTGAAGCTCCCAGTAGAACCCCAAAAAAGGCAGCAAGATAGTGATAGAAAGTGGCATCAAAACCGGACCTGGCCAGGGAAAAACCAAATTTCTCATGAAGGTAGGTCGGCATCCAGGTCATGAAACCCACATTGACAAAGACCATACCCGCAAAGGCCAGAGTCAGCAAAACAGCGGTCGGTTTTTTAAAGAAAATACCTAGGGTATCCTTTATGGAGGCGACCTGACCACCCTCCTTTCGGGCAGGATGTGAATCCTTCAGCCGGACTGCAATGATCAAGGAAAGGATAATCCCAATCGCCCCGAAAATATAAAAGGCAAAACGCCAGCCCAATGTATCGGCAATCCATCCGGTGAGGTAACCACTCATGATGATACCGGCATATAAGGCGGTCTGATGGATCGACATGGCCGTTGCCCTGGTTTTATGGTGATGTTCCCCGATCAGCGCGTTGGCCGAGGGCGAATAAAAAGCCTCCCCTCCCCCGGTGGCTATACTTTGAAGCAGGATGAGATGAATAAGCAGGGTAGACATACCGGAAAAAAAGGTGGAAGAACTCCAAACCAGCAAGCTGAGCATCAACACATATTTTTTATTGGTGCGGTCCCCTATGAATCCGGCCACAGGAACCAGAATGCCATATACCAATATTAATATAGAGGAGACCAATCCCATGTCGGAGTCGGCCAGGTGCAAATCAGTCCGGATAGCCGGCAATACCACGTTGAATATCTGCCGGTCAGCCTGGTTGAAGAAGAAGGCTAACCATAGGAGCAGGATCAATTCCCACTTATAGGATAACCTGATTGACATACGAGACCCATTCCTCCTCATTTCACTTTTTTTATTTGTTTATGCAAAACTATATTTGTTATTGTAAAAATACAACACTTTTTTACTTATAAAACTTTTTTTTACAGATTATGAAATATTTTTTACTTATAATTTTTCATCAATTAAATCTTATAATTTTAATTATCAATTATTTAGAGTCAGTAACCCTTATCATGTATTTTACATTATAAAATAATGTTATACAACATTTTATATTGCTATTGTTTATTTGATTATTTTGACTTTATTTTGTGTGAACAAACAGAATTAACATTAATCAAACATCTATGAAAAACTGGTTAAGAAAGATTGCATTGATTCAGCTGCTGATTTTTTTATCAGTATGGTGGGCAGATGCCCAGGAAATCACCTTTTCCGGGAAGGTTACACAAAGTGATGGAAATGAAATTCCCGGTGTCACTGTTGTAGTTAAAGGGACTACTTTAGGTACGATCACTGACGCGGATGGACGGTTTACACTCAAAGCACCCGCAAGTTCCAAAACGCTTGTTTTTAGCTTTGTTGGAATGAAAACCAAAGAAGTGGCCATTACTTCGTCTTTGGTTTATAATGTTGAATTAGAAGCCGACGTTTATAATCTGGAAGAAGTTGTAGCCATCGGGTATGGAACCATGAAAAAGAGCGATTTGACAGGATCGGTAGCATCAGTTGATTCTAAAGATTTAACCGCCTTTCCCTCCACGAATGTAATGAAAGCCATGGCCGGTCGTGCACCGGGTGTATTTGTGCAACAAAACAATTCTGCCCCCGGGGGCGGAATCCAGGTAAGGATACGGGGTACGAACTCTATTTCCGGAGACAACAATCCCTTATATGTGATAGATGGATTTTTGTACAACGGAACACCATTGATTCTGCAACCAAACGATATCGAATCCATGGAAATCCTGAAGGATGCTTCAGCAACGGCTATATATGGTTCACGGGCCGCCAACGGGGTAGTCCTTATTACCACCAAAAAGGGGAAATCAGGGAAAACCAAGGTTGAATTCGAATCCGGATACACCATGCAAAGTGTGAGTAAGAAAATGGATCTGATGAACGCAAGTGAATATGCCGACTTTACCAATAAATGGTTGCTTACGCAGAACAAGGTCGCCTATTTTGATAATCCTGCATCATTGGGGGAAGGAACAGACTGGCAGGATCTGGTTTTGCACAATGCTCCCATTAGTAATTCCACACTCAACATCAGCGGCGGAAATGAAAAAACGCAGTTCTCACTTGGTGCTGGATATTATGATGAAGAAGGAGTTGTCAAAAATGCCGAATATTCGCGCTTTAATATCCGCTCTTCCTTGAGTCATGAGCTGAACAAATATATTTCAGTCAGTGCCAGTTTAATTTACAGTCAGAACCATTTGGATAATAAGAATTTCGGGGCAGGGAACAGGGGAGGTGACTTGTTCGGTGCCATCCTTCTGGCCCCTCCCACTTTGACTCCCTATAATGACGATAACTCGTACCGAAATCTGCAGACTGCCTATCCTTTCAGTTCAAATGCTCTTCAGAATCCCATGGAGTACCTCTATGATGTGGATAGCCAAACGTTGGCAGATAAGTTTCTAGGGAACGCTGAATTAACCATTAAACCTTTTCCCGGATTTTTCATTAAAGTATCAGGCGGCATAGACCTGGGAATTAATAACAACAAAGATTACAGCACGACCAAACGTGTCTTTGGCGATGGAAGCGCTTCAGTTTCCACCAACCGTTATCAGAGCATCCTGAATGAAAATACCATCGGATATTCGAAAAAATGGGGGGTTCATGATATCACTGCCGTGGCCGGTGTCACTTTCCAGAATTATGTGAATACTTCCTTAAGTGCGTCGGGGAATACATTTATCAGTGATGCACCGGGTGTATACGGTTTGAGCTCAGCAGCCAATTTTGGCATCCCCGATGCCGGTTATACCGATTGGGCCATTTTGTCCTATCTAGGAAGAGTACAGTATTCGTTTATGAGCAAATACCTGATCACAGCAAGTTTCAGAGCTGACGGTTCGTCACGGTACAGTGAAAAAAACAAATGGGGCTTTTTCCCCTCTGCCGCTCTTGCCTGGAAAGTGACAGAAGAAGAATTCATGAAAGATCTGGATTTCATTTCTGATCTGAAACTGCGCGCAGGTTACGGAGAAACCGGCAGCACGGCCATCAGTCCTTATTATACCTTGAATATGCTGACCTCAGGGAAAGCAGCGATCGGAGCAGCAGAAGCCACCTGGTATGCACCCGGTACCCGCCTGCCTGCTCCTTTGAGATGGGAAACCACAACCCAGTCGAACTTTGCCATTGATCTGGGAGTAATGGAAAACAAATACCGGATGACTGTGGAATACTACATCAAGAACACCCACGACTTGCTTAATTCCGTCCAGTTGCCGGCTTCCCTCGGATATTCCAATACGGTACAGAACGTAGGGGAAATTCAAAACAAAGGATTGGAAATCTCGCTGGATGCCAACATCTTTAAAGGAAATTTCACCTGGAACCTTGCTCCCAATATTTCCTTCAATAAAAATAAGGTTGTGAAACTGTACGGTGGCCAACAAATTACTGGCACCCAGATTTATACCGGGAACATAAATGATTACATCAATATATTGCGTGAGGGTGAACCGATGGGCCTATTCTATGGGTATATTGAGGATGGATATACCGAAACGGGTGACATAAAATGCAAGGATTTCGATGGGAAAGGCCTGACTGCTGACGACAGAAGGTATATTGGTGATCCGAATCCTGATTTTATTTATGGACTAAATTCGATGATGACCTGGAAAGGTTTCGACTTCAGTTTCTTTATCCAGGGTTCCCAGGGCAATGATTTGTTCAATATTGTTAAAATGGCTTCGGTGATGGACTATGCGTACGGGCATAACCGTCCAAGCGACATGATTAACAATACATGGACAACCGACAATGTGAAGGCAAAATATCCCAAGGCCAGGGTTGGTGCTCCCACCTATTTCTCTGACCGGTGGGTGGAAGACGGCTCCTACATGAGATTGAAGAACATTCAGTTAGGCTATTCATTGCCGGTTCAGAAATGGAATGCCAACTGGATTAAACGCGCTCAGTTGTATGTCAGCGGACAAAATCTGATCACTTTGACCAAATATAGCGGGTACGATCCGGAAGTCAACTATGCAGGGAGTTCAGTTTCACAAGGTATCGATTATTTTACCTATTCTATGCCTTCAAAATCCTGGACTTTTGGAGTAAAACTGGAATTTTAAACTACTTCAACACTTAAAATGTACGACAAATGAAAACAAAAATACTATTTATCATACTGTCAGGCATGCTGATGGCCTCCTGCTCCGGTCTACTGGATGAGAATCCCAAATCCATTGCGGTGGAAACTTTTTATAACACACCGGATGAAGTTGGAGCAGCTTTGAACGCTATTTATCCCTGTTTCAGTGGCCTGGAGGTTATGGGATATTATTGGGCACTTGATGAATCGTCAAGCGACATGGCCTATGGAAGGGGTTCCTATGCAATTCTTTCCACGTATGTAGGCCTGGATGTGACCAATACTACCAGGATCCAGGGAGTTTGGTCTGCAACCTACCGTGCCATCCGGAATGCCAATATCTGTATCCAGAATATTCCGCTGGGTACCCAGCTTACAGATCAACAGAAAAAGGTATTTCTGGGTGAAGCTCACTTCATGAGAGCTTTCAGCTATCTGATGCTGGTAAAACACTGGGGTGGAGTTCCTTTAAGAACTGAAGAAAATATGTCGGAGTTGGAATTACCAAGGTCATCTGCGGCCGACATCTGGGATCTGATTGTGAAAGATTTGATTTTTGCCCGCGATAACTTGTCCGATACCCCGCGTCTGGAAGGGGTTCCTACCATCGGTTCAGCAAACGCCTTATTGACAGAAGCCTATTTATGGCTGGGGAAAAACAGTGAGGCGCTGGCCTCTGCAAAAGCAGTAATCCAATCAGGTAAGTTCTCTCTGGTTGAAATAACTTCTGCCGACGATTTCGACACCAAATTGTACGGAATCAACGTTGATGCATCACCCGAGAAAATCTTTTACCTGAAGTATACCCGGTTACTGCAGGGTAATGCAATACTGCCGCTGGCACACCATGCCAGTTCGCCCTACCTCAACGGTTTCGGTTGGATGGGTCAGTATACCGACACCAAAAATCCCATTATTGCCAACTGGGATAAAGCTGACCTGCGATATGTGTACAACTGGTACACCAATAAAAACGCTCCGAGCGCCACCGCTTTGCTGAATAAAAAATTCCAGGACAAGCAGGCTACCACCAACGGGGGATCGAACGATATGCCCTACTACCGTTATGCTGAGATTTTGCTGTGGTTCGCAGAAACCGAAGCCAGAGTGAACGGGGTTACTGCTGCTGCAGTCGATGCCCTGAACCAGGTCAGGCGTAGAGCATATGGCAAACCATCCAAAACGGCTTCGGAAATTGACTTTAAAACAACAGACTTTGCCAGTGCTGCTGCTTTCATCGACCGGGTCATTCTGGAGCAGGGTTATGAAACCGTTTTCGAGGGCAAACGCTGGAACTATCTTACCCGCCTGGGAATTGCCAAACAGCAGATCAAGACGGTAAAGGGCCTTGATGTGATGGACAAGCACTTTTTGTGGCCTATGGTTATCAATGAGACCAATTATAACAAAGCCATTGATCCCATAAAAGACCAGAATCCGGGTTATTAATTTTTCCGGTCATCATCAAAACAGGATGTTTCCACAACATCCTGTTTTGATGTTTTTAACTATCATACGGCATTTGACAAAGCTGCCGTTATTCAGAACTCGCCATACCTTCAAATCTCATAGTGTCTAACTTTGTAAAATTATCAAAATGAAACTATTACGATTTTCTGTTCTGACTATCATATGTATTACTTCAATAATCCTTAGTGTTCATTCCCAGGAAAAGAAACTGGAATCACCATATTATATCTTTCCCCGCAGCCATAACCAGCACATTGATTTGTCGGAGAACTGGCTGTTAAGTTCTGCGGATAAACCGGTCAGCGGCATTTCGGAGCTTCCATCAGCCGGCTGGTTCACTGTAGCATATCCCACTTCAGTACAAATGGCCAATTTTAAAGCCGGTAAACTGGGTGATCCTTACGCCCACCTGAATGCCCAGGAGCATGAAAAGCTGGAACAACGGGCATGGTATTACAAAAAAGATTTCACATTGCCGGCCCAGCCGGAAGGGAATACGGTATTTCTTTGTTTCGACGGGATTGACTACTTTTCCAAAGTTTGGCTCAACGGGGAACTCCTGGGAACCCACGAAGGGATATTCGGCGGACCGGTAATCGATATAACCGGAAAAACAAAGTCCGGAATGCCAAATACCATCATTGTCCAGGTTTTATCTGCCAATTATGATAATCCCGGTTTTGACTGGAGAAATCCGGGGAGAATAGTTAAAGGCTGGTTTCTCACGGGCGGCACTGCCATGGAACCCTATTTTACACTTGGCCTCTGGAGAAATGTTAGAATCGAAATCGTCCCGTCTTACCATATCGAACGTCCTTTTCTTTTTACGAAAAAAATTGAAGGGAATCAGGCCACTTTAGGCTTCACCACGGAAATATTCGCTGGCAAAAACTCAGGAAATTACAGCCTGCATCCATGGGGAAATACACAACTCTCCAATGTAGGCGTTCCCAAAGATACTCCGCAGAACAAAAAAGCTAAGGATGAACTGAAAATCGTTCTTGAAATGGCATATGCAGGAAAAGCTGTTTTCCATAAAGAATTTACGCCATATGTTATTGAAGGACGCTGCTGGCTGGAAGAAACATTTTCCGTTCCCAATCCCAGGTTGTGGTATCCCAACGGAACTGGCAGCCCAGACATTTACAAAACAAGCATTTCATTGTTGGTGAATGGAAAAGTAACAGACAATATTGAATTTGACTTTGGCATACGGACTATTGAACAGGTCAGGAGTGCGGGAATCCGTACTGGAGACCGCTGGCAGAACTGGCAGTTTGTCGTTAACGGGAAGAAACTCTTCATCAAAGGAATTAACTGGATGCCGGTGGATGCCTTGTATGATTTAACCGCCGACAAGTACGACTGGGCTGTGAAGATGGCGAAGAATGCCGGAATTCAGATGTTCAGGATCTGGGGCAGCGGCTTGCTGGAAAGCAAAGAGTTTTATGATGCCTGCAACAAATATGGGATCATGGTTTGGCAGGATTTCAATATTGCCAATTTTGATACCCCGGAATGGCCGCAGGATGTCTGGGAAGCTCAGGTTTGCCAGAATATCTTCAGGCTCAGGAACCAACCCTCGTTGGCAATATGGTGCGGAGGCAATGAATTTAATCCCTATTCCCTCGGAAATGCAGCATCGATGGGAATTCTGGAGCGTAACCTAGCGATTTTCGATCCGACCAGGAGCTTTCAACACGCTTCACCTGATGCCGGGTCCATTCATTCCTATCCTGATTTTGATCCGTCATGGTATAAAGGCTACGAATTGGTCCCGTTTGTGGCAGAAACCGGGATGCATTGCATAACTGATCCGAAAACCATCAGGGAAGTGGTTGCCGAAAGTGAACTAAGCGATCTGAAAGGAATGTACGACAAAACGTTTGCTGCATCGCATCCTGAATTTGTGCAGCATTTTGCCGAATACAACCCGGGTCGCGTTCCGAGGATGTTGAGCAGGGCTTCGCATATCGACAATATGGCCAATCCGGCTCTTGAATCTATTGCAGAAGCCACACAGGTCGGAGCAGGAGAATTCTACCAGGTCATGTCGGAAGGTATTCAGTTTAATTATCCGGTAACCACCGGACTGCTGCCCTGGGTGTACAAACGGCCCTGGCCCGTGGTAGCCGCCATTAACCTGGTAGATGGTAAAGGCCAGCCTTCAGCTCCCTATTATTTTCTGAAACGGACTTATGAACCGGTACATGTGGCACTTGACATCCGACGACTTCTCTGGAAATCGGGAGAGACGTTCCCTGTTGAGGTTAAAGTGATCAATGGCGTGGATCAGCCGGCTGCTGAAGCAAAGGTGATCGCTGAAGTATTTGACTACAAATTCAAGTCCCTGCAAAAGGAAGAAAAGCCACTACACATACAGACCGGTATTTCTGTGTCGGGAATTTCCTTTGCTGATTTTCAGATCCCTGCCACCTATACAGGGAAGTACTTTTTTGTCAGGGTAACTTTACTGAACAAAGAAAACAAGCTGCTTTCAAGCGCCGAATACTGGCCGCGAACCATTCCGCAGATGGAAGATCCGGAATTCTACCAGCGGTTTTGCAGTGAACCTGTTCCCTGGCCCACGCTCGACAAGGGCCCGTGGTTAAAGCCTACGGTTACAGCCACGAAGTCGAAACTGGAGGCTAAACTGGTATCAATAAAACCCGTATCTTCCAGTGAAAGCCAGGTAGAAATCAGCATCACCAATACCGGGAAAATACCAGCCTTTATGGTTAAATTGGAAATTTCGGGTATTCAACGGGCGTTTTATGCCACCGATAATTACTTCTGGCTTTCTCCGGGTGACAGCAAAACTGTAACCATGAATATTCTCTGGAGGGAACCTGCCGGGAACCAAAAAATTACAGTTGACACACAAGCCTGGAATTCAAATCTTCAGTCAATAGAATTAGGAAATTAATCAGTTTTACGTTCCTAACCGTAAGCAAATGAAAAAATTATCATTCATTATTTTTGGTCTACTTTTGCTGTCCTGTTCCCAAAAGCGGGCAACCGAAGCACTTGCGCCGATGTTCCCCTTTGTCATTTCCTATGATGGACCCGGAAACGTTACCAATATGTCGCATCTGCTGGATGCTCCGGCAGGGAAGGATGGTTTTGTAAGAATTGAAAACGGCCATTTTGTAACCGATGCGG
Organism: uncultured Prolixibacteraceae bacterium; assembly: GCA_964461245.1. Classification (GTDB taxonomy): domain Bacteria; phylum Bacteroidota; class Bacteroidia; order Bacteroidales; family Prolixibacteraceae; genus UBA1413. Next base: position 9,044 of record CAYWTT010000069.1, read on the forward strand.
GCCGTATCCGGTTGAATGGAACTAACCTTACCGGATCTGCCAATTTCCCTTCCCATGAACAGGCCGACCTCCTTGCAGCAAGGCTGGCCCGGTTCGGGATCAATTGCGTCAGGCTGCATTATATGGATGCCAATTACAGCAACTTCATGCAGGGAGAGGAACATGGCATATTTACCAACGATTCCACCACACAGCGGAACCTCGACCCTGCTCAGATCGACCGGCTGGATTATATGATCGCCCAATTTAAAATGAAGGGCATCTATGTGGATATCAACTTACATGTGGCCAGAAAGATGGATGAACGTGACGGTTTCCCCGGAATTGACCAGAGACCTTCCCTGGATAAGGGAGTCGACAATTTCGAACCCCGCATGGTGGCACTTCAGAAAGAATATGCGAAAAAGTTACTGACCCATGTAAACCCTTACACAAAGCTTGCCTATACCGACGATCCCTGCGTGGCCCTGGTGGAAATAAACAATGAAAACGCATTGTTCAATCAATATTTTGGCGGATCAATTGACAAATTGCCCGAACCCTATTCGCTGGAACTTCAGAAACAGTGGAACAGCTGGATACATAAAAACTACCAATCGGCCGGTCAACTCAGTAAAGCCTGGGGCTTACAAATGGACAGCATAGCGAAGGATTTCAGCAATAAAACAATCCCGCTGGTGAAAAGAGATGCGGCATATTCCCCTGTGAGACGCGACTTCTACCGTTTCATCTATCAGGTGGAGAAAGAATACTGGACCGGAATGTATACCTATCTGAAAAAAGAGCTTAAAGTTAAGCCGGTTATTTCCGGAACCCAACTCCGGTACACCTCTCCGTTTTTACAGGCTGATCTCGATTACATCGATATCCACTCTTACTGGTGCCACCCCTCTCCGGTTAATCCGGAATGGGAAATCGGGAATGTATCCATGGTCAATTCCCTGAAGAACATTTCAGAAATGGCAGCCCAGCGGATCAGCAATAAACCTTTCACAGTGAGCGAGTATAATCATCCATTCCCCAACCAGTACGGGGCAGAAGGACAACCCATGCTGAGAGCATACGGCAGCATGCAGGAGTGGGATGGTGTCTTTGAGTACACTTACAATCACCGGCTTGATTTTGAACCGCAAGCCATGAATTATTTCTTCGACATGCTTTCCCGAACAGATGTGCTCGCCCATATGCCGGCTTGTGCGGCTATCTATTTAAGGGGTGATGTCCTGCCGGCAAAGGAGTCCCTGGTAACGAAAATTAACCATGCAGCTTACTTTGACTCTCTGGCGATAGCCAGAAAAGTCAGGGCTGGGATCGAAAATGCAGGTTACGATCCCGGAATATGCTTGATACACAAAACTGCAGTGGAATTAACGGAAGACCCGGTAAGCAGACGACTCCGGATTCAAAAATACCAGACAATCAAAAAATTATTACCAGTGACACCGGCGAACTGACTTGGAATATGGAAAAGGAAAATGCCGGTTACTGGACTGTCAATACAGCAAATACGAAACTGTTTTCGGGTTTCCCGGATGGCAGGAGTATTGACCTGGGTGGTGTGGAAATCAATATCGGAAAAACCAGGCTCGGCTGGGCCACACTTTCGCTGGTTTCGAAGAATGCCACCGGTTTTGGCAGTTCCGGGAAACCCGCTGATATCCTGTTAACAGCAACCGGAATGGTGGAAAACAAAGGAATGGTGGTTGAAAAGAGTTCGGATACGAAAATCAGACTCACCAACTGGGGAACTGGTCCGGTACTGGCTGAAGGGATTCCGGCTGTCATAAAACTTCCTTCCATCGCTGCAAAAACCAAATGTTTTGCGCTTGATCCTCACGGCGACAGAAAATCGGAGGTTGCAGTCACAAAGTTTGGCGAAGGAGGTTGCCAGATCAGCATTAAACCTGATTATCAAACCGTTTGGTATGAAATTGTCATCGCCGAATAGGTACACCACCGGAACTATTAAATTTGTATCCGATAGAATTTCAAGCGATCAATAAACGTAAATGAAAGTATTAAAAGTAAAACTGAAGGTCTTGGCCACCGTGTGGATGGTCCTGTCTGTTCTGACTTCAAGTGGATTCACCAATTTCATCACCAGGGAAGGCGATCAGCTAAAAGATGGCAACAGGGTCTTCAGGTTTATTTCCGTGAATACCCCGAACATCAACGGGCATTACGACGGTTACAAAAACACCAATCCTGGAAGCGGATACATTTATGACCCCATAGAGCTATCTTTCGAAATGGAAGCCTATTTTAAAGATATGGTTCAGATGGGAGTAACCGTAATCCGCAACTGGGGTATCACCGTGGAAGACGGAACCGGTGAGTTCGAGGCATTGGTCACAGGTCCCGGGACCTATAACGAAACAGCATTCAGACGGATTGATAAAATGCTGGAATTGTGCAACAGGTACGGCATAAGGGTCATCCTTTGTCTGGTAAAAGAAAACAAGTTCTGGGGTTCAACCGTATCATTCGCCAAATTATACGGCGGGGGCGATTATTACGAAGATCCTGTAGTTAAAGATGGGTTTAAACGACTGCTCATGGCTATGGCAACCCGGAAAAATCATTTCACCGGGATAGAATACCGGAACGACAAGGCTATCCTGGCCTGGGAGTTCGGCAATGAAGTTCCCAACAGCAAAGGGGTCTGGATTGAAGAAATGGCTGATTATCTTAAGAATATCGATCCCAACCATTTGATAGCTGATCCGAGGCGTGCAAATGGGATTCAGCAAATGAAAGAAATTGTGGATGATGTGGTTGAAAACTGCCCAAAAATTGATATAGTGAAAACCCGACAGTACCCGAACTACCGGAACAGCGTTGCCGAGCTGTGGGACGAGTGCAAAGGCAAGCGGCCGATGATTATCGACGAATTTCAGCGGATTGATGGTTTCAGGGAGATACTAGAAGAGATTTGCAGTACAGGAACCACCGGAGGTTTGTTATGGAGCCTGATGAAACCACAGTATAACGGCGGAATTGGCGGACATGCGCTTTTTCACGCTTACTCCTGGGGTGGC
>CAYWTT010000070.1:0-11987 GCA_964461245.1 uncultured Prolixibacteraceae bacterium
GTCGATGACCTCCGTATCAGTCGAATCGGCCAGGTTGTAACTGGCCGCACTCCCGGCAAGGATTTCCAATTTCCTGTCATTGTTCAGGTCATAAAAATTCATGAAATAAGGATTTAACCCCACATCTTTGGATTTAAGCATCTTTCCGGTTCCCGGATTATAGATCACTACCATCCTGGGGAACTTTGAATAACCGGCAACAACGGAAAATACTACTTCATTATTGCCGTCAATATTCAGGTCGGTAACAGAAAAACGGTTCACGGAGACATTCACGTTGCCGCTGTTGAAAGTCCCCACCCGGGTAATAAAAACACATTCCGTGTGGTTCGTAAAAGGCTCATCAAGCTCTTTCCAGTTGAGAAAAAGGCTGTCCTTATTCAGGGTGAAGCCATAAATTTCAGTTTTTTCGTCATTATCTGCATCTGCAAAAAACAAATGAAAAACCTGAGGTACAACCTTATGTCTGAAACTGACCTGGTGGATCATTCCTCCGTCATCTCCGAAATATTGAAATGAAAGCTGACCGGCACTGTTTGAGAAAGCATAAATTTTTTGTCTGATCCCGTTCCGGTCCAGATCTCTGAAAAAAATCCGGTAATTAACAGGGTGTGCGGCAGGTTCCTGCAAAACAAGGGGAGCCGTATATTTGTTGAACAGGTCCGGCATCAGTAAAATAGCAGGCAGCGCAATGATCAGTCCGAGCAGCCAGAAAGAAAGCAATACCCTTTTTACATCCCGGATTTTATGAGCAAACTGAGGGATTTTCATGAGTTAAACCTTTTATGATAAAAGTTCCATGATTTTTTCCAGCCACTCCCGGTCTGTCTCATCAAACGATGCTTTATCCCTGCTGTCCACATCCAGCACCCCGATAATCTCCCCGTCCCGGTTTTTCAGTGGAACCACGATTTCAGAACTGGATCGTGAATCGCAGGCAATGTGGTCCGGAAAAAGATGTACATCCTCCACCACGATGGCTTCCCCCCGGTGAATGGAAGCCCAGCAGACTCCCCTTCCCTTTTCCAGCACCTGGCACGCAACGGGTCCCTGGTATGTCCTGACAACCAAATCTCCGCCGTTCAGCAAATAAAAACCGGTCCAGAAAAAATATTCCATTTTATGATGCAATACGGCAGCAACCGTAGCCAAACGGGCATTCAGATCGCTGCTCTTTTTGAGCAGTTCTTCAAGTTGCACATATATCCGGCTGTACCGGCCTGCCTTTTTGTTCGATTCCATGGATTATCATTTTAAATCCGAAAATTAATTGATTAATCGCACAGTTACAATGAATCAGGGAAAAAATACCTTCATCATGAGAGGTCCCCGACAGTAAGATCTCATCATTCTGTCCGGAAAATTGTAATTTTGCCCCTTCGTTATCATTGATCGACATATTATGGCACAAACACCTTCCATACCCAAGGGGACAAGGGATTTTCAACCGGCAGAAATGGCCCGGCGCAATTATATTTTCGAAACCATAAAATCGGTTTTTCACCTATACGGATTTCAGCCCATCGAAACTCCTGCCATGGAGAATCTTTCCACCTTGCTGGGGAAGTATGGCGAAGAAGGGGATAAACTGCTGTTCCGTATCCTCAACTCAGGTGATTTTCTTGCAGAAGTACCCGGTGAGTTGCTCGGAAGTAAGGAATCGAATACGGTAACTCCCCATATTGCAGAGAAAGGGCTCCGCTATGACCTGACTGTTCCCTTTGCCCGTTTTGTTGTACAACACCGGAACGACATTGTTTTCCCATTCCGGAGGTACCAGATTCAGCCGGTGTGGCGGGCAGACAGGCCCCAAAAAGGCCGTTACCGCGAATTTTACCAGTGCGACTGCGATGTAATCGGCAGCGACAGCCTGCTGAATGAAGCCGAATTGGTACAGATTATCGATGATATATTCACCCGCCTCGGAATTAAAACAGTGACCAGGATCAACAACCGCAAGGTATTGGCCGGAATTGCCGAAATGATAGGCTATTCCGATAAGATTACCGACATTACGGTGGCCATCGACAAAATGGAAAAGATCGGTTTGGAAAAGGTCAATGAAGAACTCCTGGAAAAAGGGATCCCGGTTCCGGCCATTAAAAAGCTGAAACCCATATTGCAGCTTCAGGGCACCATGGAAGAAAAAATCGGCATTTTGAAAGGGGTCCTGGCTGGTTCAGACACCGGGATGACCGGATTGGCGGAGTTGGAAACGCTCTTCGGATATGTCCGCTGTCTCCGATTGAACAGCAACACCGAACTGGATCTTACCCTGGCCAGGGGATTGAATTATTACACCGGGGCCATCTTTGAAGTGAAAGCGCAGGACGAAGCGATCGGAAGCATTTGTGGCGGCGGCCGTTATGATAATCTGACCGGGGTGTTCGGATTGCCGGGAGTATCCGGGGTGGGTGTCTCATTCGGTGCGGAACGGATTTACGATGTAATGACCCGGTTGAACTTATTCCCGAAAAAGAGTCAGCTTTTCACAAAAGTACTTTTCATTAATTTCGGTATGGAAGGAGAAAAATATATCCTGCCTGTGGTGGCTCATCTCCGCAGAAACGGCATTCATGCAGAGATCTATCCCGATGCCGACAAATTGAAAAAACAGATGAACTATGCCAACCGGAAGGAAATACCATACGTGGTCATGGTCGGGGAAACAGAAATTGCGGAGCACAAACTAACCCTGAAAAACATGATATCCGGAGAACAATGGCTGGTTTCGGACGAAGAACTGATAAAAATCCTGTCTGAATAACGGAATTCTCTGCATCTTGCGGCAAAACCTTTGCATATGAAAAATCCGGTACATCTGATCACCCCAGCGGCTCTGACCTTTGATATCATTGAGGCTATCCTCGAAAAGAATTACTCGCTCGAACTTTCTGAAGAATCAGTCAGGCTGATCGAGCGTAGCAAATCCTATCTCGACCGGAAGATCGGAGAGGCTCAGGGGCCCATTTACGGCATAACCACAGGTTTTGGGGCGTTATGCGACATTGGGATCCCCAAGGACGATTTAAGCAGGTTACAGGAGAACCTGGTGTTTTCGCATGCCTGCAATATCGGGCCAGAGGTACCGCATGAAGTTGTCAGGCTGATGCTCCTGCTGAAAGCGCATGCCCTGGCCAAGGGAAATTCAGCCGTCCAGTTGAAAACTGTCCGGATGATTATCGATCTGTTCAACCACGGGATAATTCCTGTGGTATGTGAGCAGGGTTCACTGGGCGCCAGTGGCGATCTGGCCCCGCTGGCCATGCTTTTTCTGCCGCTTCTGGGCAAAGGGGAGGTTTATTACAAAGGGGTAAAAAGAGAGGCATCCGGGGTGTTGGAAGAACTGGGATGGGAGCCTCTGCAACTGGAAGCCAAGGAGGGGCTTGCCCTGCTCAACGGGACTCAGTTCATGAGCGCCCACGCCGTCTATACCCTGCTGAAATCGTTCCGGCTGATCAAGCAGGCGGATATTATCGGGGCTCTTTCGCTCGATGCATTTGACGGATTGATAGAGCCCTTTCTTGAAAACATACAGCTCATACGCCCCCATCCCGGTCAGGCACAAACTGCCGCCAACTTCAGGTATCTGCTTTCCGGGAGCCAGCTGATGGCCCGCCCGAAGAAACACATCCAGGATCCTTACTCTTTCAGGTGTATCCCACAGGTCCACGGAGCGGTGAAGGATGCGGTGAAATATGTGGCCGGAGTGGTGGAAGTGGAGATCAATTCGGTCACCGACAATCCCACGGTTTTCCCTGAAGAGGATAAAATTGTCTCAGGGGGCAATTTTCATGGTGAACCGCTTGCACTTTCACTCGATTTCCTGGCAATCGCGCTTTCGGAGCTGGGAAGCATTTCCGAAAGAAGAACCTACCGGCTGATTTCCGGAGAAAGGGATCTGCCTGAATTTCTGGTGGCCAACCCCGGCTTGAATTCCGGATTTATGATCCCTCAATATGCTGCCGCTTCCATTGTCAGTCAGAATAAACAGCTTAGTACACCTGCTTCGGTAGACTCCATACCCTCTTCGAACGAACAGGAAGACCACGTCAGTATGGGTGCCAATGCAGCGACCAAAGCCCTCAAAGTGGCGGAAAATGTGCAGAAAATCCTTGCCATCGAACTTTACAATGCAGGACAGGCCTTGGAATTCCGCAGGCCGGCACAGACTTCCCTCTTTCTGGAGGATTTTCTGGCACAATACAGAACACGCGTCGAATTTGTGAAGGAAGATACCCTGATGTACGAGGGGATCAACAAAACCATCGACTTCCTGGAAAAAGGAAAAATCATTTTGTAAGATCCGGGAGCAGTGCGGATGAAAGCAGCCTTACCCGGACCTCCGCTTCAGTCAGTGTTTCTCTCCGTCCCTCTGCTTGCGGTATTGTTCAAACATATGTACCCTGAACTGGTTTTCTGCCCTGAAAAGCAGCAATACCTTCTGTGGAGGAAGAATTTTCAGGAATTTCTCGTTGTAACTGGCCACATTATCGGCCTCCTTTTTGAAGGTTTCTGTAATCTCATGGACAATTTTTATTACCTCCTGGTCCGACATTTTAATATTTTCGTCTCTTGTTTTCTGCTCCAGCCCACGCCTGTGCTGCTGAAGTTCCATCCGGTCCTTTTCGTATTGATTATAGACTGGCCAGAATTCCTGGGCTTCCCTGGGTGAAAGGTTCAGTTTTTCGGTCAGGAAGGATATCTTTTGACTTTTGAACTTTTCGAAGTCCTGACCCTTTGGGGGTTGTGCAAATCCCGCCGCAGTAAACAGCAGAGAAACGATGGTCAGAAGAAACAATGATTTTTTCATGACACTTTATTTTTGAATTTCAAGAAAAATATCCAGGTCACTATAGTTGGCAGCAATATAGGATTCAATATCGGGTCCATCTATTTTTTCCTCCGTGGTGCCATTTTCAAGCAGAGTGAAAAAAGTGTGGTCATCCACCTGTTCAACCAGGTTGATTATTTTATCCTCATCACTGGTTCCGGAACGCTGGGCCATGGTTACGGAATGGGTCACCAGACGAGCAGGGAAATAAACCAGCAGAAAAACGGAGGCAAACGCAGCTGCCAGACCCAACGCAGGTTTCAGGTAATCAATCATCCTTAAGCGTTTTCCGGCTCCCGGAGAAGTTTCCTGGTCCAGCCGCGATTGCAACCTGGCAGGAAAGTCATCGAAATAATGACCCGGAACCCTGAAAGGAAGATTCCTGTCAGCCTCCCTCAATTTATGCGGTATTTCTTCAAAGGATCGCATTATGGTAATTTTAACTATTGACTAATCAATTCATAAAAGGTTTAACAATTCAGCTAATCCAGCCGGGAGATAAATTCTTCCACTTTTCTGGCCGCATGGTGAAACGATGCTTTCAGGGCACCTACCGAGGTTTCCAGAATTTCAGACATCTCCTGATAAGGCATTTCTTCAAAATAACGCAGATTAAACACAATCCTCTGTTTTTCAGGAAGGGTTAAGATAGCCTCCTGGAGCTTTTTCTGAATATCGGAACCATCGTAATATTCATCGGCTACCATCCTGGTTTTCAGGTAATCGCTCACCTCATGGAGCGGTACAAGGGAGTGCCGTTTCCGGGAATGGATAAAAGTCAGCGATTCATTGGTGGCAATCCGGTATAACCAGGTAAAAAGGGAGGATTCCTCGCGAAACTGACCGATGTTCCTCCAAACTTTCAGGAAGGTGTTCTGCAGTACATCATCGGCATCATCATGGTTTAACACAATTTTCCGGATATGCCAATAGAGCCTTTCCTGATATTTCAATACCAGACTCTGGAACGCTTCATTCCATGAAGCTTCCTTGCGCAGGCCTTCTATCAGTTCCTGATCGGATGGATGCATCAACCTTTTCTATTTCAGACAGTCAAAATTAAAAAAGGTTTAAACATCCTCTCACATCCTGAATGTCAAACCTTCATTAACCAGCCGGTCGTAATTCTGGGGATCAAAACTATATAACCGGGCAGCACGATGGGGCACATTCTCCTGTTTTTCCCCGGTTTCCTCCAGCAACTCCATTTTTTGAATCTTCTTTCTGAAGTTCCGGATATCCAGTTTCTCTCCAAGAATCACTTCATACATGATCTGTAATTCAGTGAGGGTAAATTTGTCGGGTAGCAGGTGAAACCCGACCGGATGATATTTGACGGTTTCCCGGAGATGCGCCAGTGCCTGCAGGATGATTTCCCGATGATCAAAACACAAATGTGGAAGATCCCCGATGTCAAACCACCGCATTTTGCTGGTTAATGGTGACTGAAGAATATTATTATAACGCGGGTTGATCAATGCATAATAACCCACAGTAATCACGCGGCAATAAGGTACCCGGTCAGTGCTGCCAAAAGTGTGGAATTGTTTCAGATATACATCGGTCAAACCGGTACAACTGGAGGTAATATCCTGTGCGAACTCATCAAGCCCGGTCTCAGCAGGAGCATGCGCTCCGATCAAACCCCAGGTCAGGTCATCTGAGAGGGAAGGATGGGTATCGTAGAGAACCCTGATCTGCTCATGATCTTCCTTTTGTTCCAGTGCGTGGACCAGCAATTTCGGATCGGCCTGCCAGAGAAGCACATTCAGTCGTTCCCCGTCAAATCCGAAAATCACACAGTCAACCGAAATATTCATTAATAACATGGATAATGTTTTAGACAAATTTAGTTCCTGTAAAGATAACAGTTTTGAAAGCCAAGAATCGAAATGTGAAAAAAAAAGAGAAATTTCCGGGAAAGCCAGCGGAAGAATTAACTTTGCAGTCTCAATTCAAATCAGGAACATATGCCCTTAAGATGTGGAATCGTCGGACTGCCCAATGTCGGAAAATCGACCCTGTTCAACTGTTTGTCAAGCGCCAAGGCACAAGCGGCCAACTTTCCCTTTTGCACCATTGATCCCAATGTGGGAGTGACCACGGTTCCTGATGAAAGGCTGATCAGACTGGCTGAAATGGATAAGCCGACCCGGGTAATCCCCGCCACCGTCGAAATCGTGGACATTGCCGGATTGGTCAAAGGAGCCAGTAAAGGGGAAGGATTGGGGAACCAGTTTCTGGCCAATATCCGTGAAACCGATGCCATCATCCATGTGCTTCGCTGTTTCGACAATGATAATGTCGTTCATGTGGATGGAAGCATAAATCCTGTCAGGGATAAGGAAATTGTGGATATTGAACTTCAGATGAAGGACCTGGAAACGATCAAAAACAGGTTGGACAAGCTGGAAAAACAGGCCATGCACGGAGGAGACCACAAGACCAAACGCATGTTCGAACTGGCCAAACAATACCACCAGCTGCTGTTGCAGGGTAAATCAGCCCGAACACTGGTTTTGCACGAAGAAGATGCCCAACTGGTGAAAGAGTTCTACCTGCTCACCAACAAGCCGATCCTTTACGTCTGCAATGTGGATGAAGCTTCTGCCAGGACAGGTAACGCCTATACCGAAGCATTAAAAAAAGCTGTAGCCGATGAATCGGCTGAACTGCTGATCATTGCAGCAGCTACCGAAGCCGACATTGCCGAACTGGAAAGTTATGAGGAGAAACAGCTGTTCCTCGGTGAACTGGGTCTGGATGAGCCGGGAGTGACCAAGCTGATCCATGCAGCCTACAAATTGCTAAATCTCCAGACTTTTTTCACCACCGGAAAGGATGAAAGCCGGGCATGGACCTACCGCAAGGGGATGAAGGCACCCCAGACTGCGGGAATTATCCATTCTGATTTTGAAAGAGGATTCATCCGTGCCGAGGTGATCAAGTACAACGACTACATCAGGCTGGGTTCTGAATCAGCCTGCCGGGAGGCCGGTAAAATAGCCATCGAAGGAAAAGATTACCTGGTACAGGACGGGGATATCATGCATTTCAGGTTTAATGTGTAAACCAAATAATAATGAATAATAATAAGGAGGAAGAAGTCTTTATGCTCCTTATGAAAAAAGCCGTTGGAGATCCCAGCGGCTTTTTAAATTACTACTAAATAACAAAATGACATTGTTTATTAATTTTATTAGACTATTGTATGTTTTTAAATTATTTTGTTGTCTTTTTGCATATATTTGCTCCCATAGAATAATAAAAAGTAAAACATGTGCGGAATTGTATGTCTTTTTGATTTAAAAAGCCCGGGGGCCACTTTCCGGCAGCAGGTGCTGGAGATGTCGAAAAAAGTAAGGCACAGGGGGCCCGATTGGTCGGGGATCTATTGTAGCGACAAAGCCGTTCTGGCCCATGAACGGCTTTCCATTGTCGATCCGGCCTCGGGCGGGCAGCCTTTGTTCAGCAGGGACAGGAAACTGATTCTGGCCGTAAATGGAGAGATCTACAATCACATGAAAATCCGGAAGGAGTATGAAGAACGGTATGAATTCCTCACCCGCTCCGACTGTGAAGTGATTCTTCCCCTTTTTCGGGAGAAAGGGCCTGCCTTTCTGGATGAACTGAACGGCATCTTTGCTTTTGCGTTGTATGATGAAGAAACGGGTCATTATCTGATTGCCCGTGATCACATAGGAATTATTCCGCTTTACATGGGATGGGACATTTACGGGAATTTCTATGTAGCTTCCGAACTGAAGGCTCTGGAAGGCACCTGTTCGAGAATCGAGGAGTTTCCGCCGGCCCATTACCTGTACGGACCGGAAGGAAAGATAACCCGCTGGTATCAGAGGGACTGGGAGAACTACGAATCGGTAAAAGACAACACCTCCGGGGTGAAAGAGCTGAAAGAAGCCCTGGAAGCGGCGGTACACCGACAGCTGATGTCGGATGTTCCCTATGGGGTATTGCTGTCAGGAGGGCTTGATTCTTCGGTAGTGTCAGCCATTGCGAAAAGATATGCGGCCATGCGCATCGAAACCAACGACAGTCAGCCTGCCTGGTGGCCCCAGCTCCACTCTTTTGCAATCGGTCTGGAAGGATCTCCCGACCTGGCCGCAGCCAAAAAGGCAGCTGAGCACATTGGCACCATCCATCATGAAATCCACTATACCATCCAGGAAGGGCTGGATGCCATCCGTGACGTGATCTACCACCTGGAAACCTACGACGTGACAACCGTCAGGGCCTCCACCCCCATGTACCTGCTGGCCCGCGTAATCCGTTCCATGGGAATCAAAATGGTTTTGAGCGGGGAGGGTGCGGATGAGATCTTCGGAGGGTATCTTTACTTTCACAAAGCACCCGATGCCCGGGCATTCCACGAAGAGACTATCCGGAAAATCAGCCGGCTTCATCTCTATGACTGTCTGCGTGCCAATAAATCTCTGGCTGCCTGGGGGGTTGAGGGAAGGGTTCCGTTCCTCGACAAGGAGTTCATGGATGTGGCCATGACACTGAATCCGGAAGATAAAATGACTAAAAATGGAAAAATGGAAAAATGGATCCTCCGGAAAGCCTTTGAGGAGTACCTTCCCGAATCGATTGCATGGCGTCAGAAAGAGCAGTTCTCCGATGGCGTGGGATACGGATGGATCGATACCCTGAAAAAAATCACCGCGGAAACGGTTACCGACGAGATGATGGCCAGTGCCCGATACCGCTTCCCCATCCATACTCCCCTGAGCAAGGAAGAGTATTTCTACCGGACCATCTTCAGTGAACATTTTCCATCCGACCAGGCAGCAGCGTGTGTCCCTTCCGTTCCCTCGATCGCCTGCAGCACAGCGGAAGCGCTGGCATGGGACCAATCGTTCAGAAACAATGCGGATCCTTCCGGAAGAGCAGTATTTACCGTTCATGCTTCCGGAACCGGGGTATAACCGAAATGCTCAGGCAATTACCCTGTTTTCAGGGCAAAAATTGATGCACTTGCTGTCATGTGCACAGTTTAGAAAATTCAACTTTCTGGCGAAAATTTTCAAATTCGTCCAACTGACAGGATTATCACTGATCATTTGTGATTACATTTGTCTGAAGATTCGATTGGCTGATCATGATTAGTGAAGTAAACGAAGATATCATTTTACTCTGGAGAGCTTTTTTAAAAGGAGATGACAAGGCTTTTTCAGCTATTTACTTTGCATTTATTCATCAGCTTTTATCATACGGGCATAAACTGACGGATGACCGCAACATCATTCTGGACTCCGTCCAGGATGTCTTCATTGAAATGTATGAAAAGCGCGGTAAATCCCATCCCGACATCATGAATCCGAAGGCATACCTGTTCATCGCACTGAAAAGCAGCATATTTAAAAAACTCAAACGCCTTCAAAAAACCGGAGAAAAAGAGAGAAACAGTGAACTGCCGGTTGAGTTCAGGGCTGAATACAGTTTCCAGGATCAACTGATCAGTCAGGAAATTACTGAGGAGGTCAGGAGACACCTGCGCAATGCCATCGAAAACCTGTCTGTTGGTCAGAAGGAGATTATCTACCTGAAGTTTGAAGAAGGACTTGGGTATGTCGAAATTGCCCGTATTATGGAAATCACCGTCGAATCGGCCAGAAAACAGTTATACCGGGCCTTGACAGCACTTCGGAATACCATGGATCCCAAAGTACTTTTCAATTTATTTTCAGTTTTCCTGAAAAAAAACTGAAAAAGTTGTCCATATTTTGAATATCCGATGACCTTATCATCAGATATCCGGACAAGGAATGGATCATTTTCTTAACTTTTTTGAAGATCAGCGTTTTGTGAACTGGGTGTTCAATCCGACACCGGAGGTGAACCGGTATTGGGAAGACTACATAAAGGAACATCCGGAGCAAAAAAAGGATATTGAATACGGCCGAATTCTTCTTTCCCAACTGCAACAAAAAAGGGAATGCGAGAATATGGGAGAAATAACCGCTCTGTATGCCGGGATCCTCCGGCAAATTGACAAGAAAAAAGATCGAAAACCATTCATCCGGCACTTTTTATTTCCTCTCCTCAAATATGCAGCAGTAGCCTTAGTATTCCTTTCACTTGGTATTTTCTTGGTAAACCGGTACAACAATTCCCATATCCTGGCAGAATACCAGTCGATCAAAGAGGTGAAAGACGATACAGAAGCCCGGCTGATTCTGGCAAATGGTGGAAAAATCATACTTCCCGAGAATGAATCCACCATTGATTACGGTCAGAACGGTAAAATCATCATCAACCAGAAGGATACGATCAAACAGGAAAGCACAGCTTCTGAATCCGAAATGAATCAGCTGATCATCCCATACGGGAAAAACTCCTCCATTCGTTTGCCTGATGGCACGCAGGTATACCTGAATGCCGGTTCCATATTGATTTATCCACCGCGGTTCAAAGATAAAACCAGGGAAGTTTTTCTCTCGGGTGAAGGATATTTTGAAGTGGCACATAACACGAAAAAGCCTTTTGTGGTCAGGACCAGCGAAGTCAATATTGTGGCAACGGGAACCATATTCAATGTCTCTGCTTATCCTACAGACAAGATGCTGGAAACGGTTTTGGTGGAGGGTTCAGTGACCGTGAAAGGGAACAGCATGGATGTTTTCAAAAAAGATCTGGTGCTCAAACCCGGCGAAATGGCCTCCTACAACCGACAAACCTTTGAAACCATCTGCCATCAGGTGGATGTGACCAGGGAAGTAGCCTGGCATAACGGTTATCTTCAGTTCGAAAGCACCGATCTAAGCCGGATTGTTTTGAAACTAGAACGTTATTACAATATCAAAATTTATCTTGATAATCCCAGACTGGAGATGCGCCGGATCACAGGCAAACTGATGCTGAGGGAAGAAAGAGAAAAAGTCCTCGGAGTTCTGGCTTCCACAGCCAGCCTGACCTTGTATAAAATTAACGAAACGAGCTATAATCTGAAATAAAAAAAAACCGGCAAGAATCCGACCTCTTACCGGCTTTATACGAATTTAATTGTAGTATTAAAAACTTGGTAAATTTATGAAAAAAAAGCGAATGGATGACCCTTTCGGCAGGAGGGGCATGAAACTAATTTACAGAAAAATGAAACTGACCGTACTTTTTTCTTTTTTGTTGGTTT
>CAYWTT010000071.1:0-11864 GCA_964461245.1 uncultured Prolixibacteraceae bacterium
GGATTGTAGGCCACCTCAAAAGCATCCCTCCTCTTAAGGATTTCGGCAAGGGTCAGCTTTTGTTCAGAACCATCCGACCTCGTGTAACTGACCGACAGTTCTGAACCCTTTTCTTCAAGCAGTTTTTCCAGTTTTTCCCTGACCTGCTCCACGGAGGTCAGTTTTGAGATACTGAAATCACCCGGTGAACTGACCACCCGGTCCGGAAACCCGGTCACAGCATCCATGGCTATCAAAAGCCTCAGATCACGGTTAGGAGTGGAAAAATTCTCCCACTGCCCCCCGGCCAGAAATATACCGGCAGCATTTGCAGGCATGGGAATGACCGCTCCCGGATGCGTCCTAAAATAGGCTTCTCCGTTGCCTACCGAGGTAATCCGGACGACCAGCTGTTCGTGGAGCGCGGCAATCAGGTCAAGGAGGGCACTCTCCGGATCCAATGGTTTGGGATTGATAAGCCGCTCCATGGTATGGTAGAAAACTTCAGGCTCCATCATTTTTTGCTGCAGAGAGAAGGGAGTAAATCCGGTTCCCGCTGATAACGCTTCATTGGACATCAATTCCGGCTTTCCATTCAAAAGCCGGATAGGGCGGAAAGCCTTAAAACCCGGTTCCCCCACCACCTCTGTGGTGTTAAACAGAAAATTGCCCTTCCAGAATCGTTTGATCCCCACGGTTCCATCGGGCTGGGCATCCACAGACAACAGCACCCCAGGATGGTTCCTGGTTTGCGGTTCCCAGTGAACAAGGATCAGGGTATGTCCATATGGATCAGCATAGACCACACCGGGCCTGAGGTTTTCCCGCTCCAATGGCACGGGATAATAATCGGAATTGCCGTTGTTCAGGGCAGTCCGTGCTGTACCCGAATGAACCCCATCCATCATTCTGCGGAGAAAACTGTTAAATGCCGCCACAGTCCCGGAATTGGAGGGAGTGGTCTCATTGGTGATCCACTGGCCGGTTTTGGGCGGATGGCCCAAACCTCCCCTGTCGCACACATGGTATCCGAAAGGCAAACCCAGCTTCCAGGAAAAATAAGCCCTGAGAAAAAAGGGATTGTCTGCACAGTCGGGTTGCATGACTACCTTGTTCTTCCCCTCCGGATCGTCCTCGCCAAGGGACAAATGGTTGAAAAGGAAATTCCTCTCCCTGTTTTGGGTGATCTCGTGCAGCGATGCCCACGAGGAGCGTTCATCACACCCCTGGAAAAGCGCATTGATCCAGGCAGCATACAAAGCCTCCGAATTACAGTCCCAACCGCGCAGATTCTTCCATATATATCCTGACGAAGCAGCCTTCCCTTTCGGGGCGACCACCAGTTCGAGGGAGTTCACTTCCTTTCTGCCACTCCAAAGTGTAACATGATAACTTCCTTCGGAAAGGCCTTCAAATTCATCGATCCTCCAGCCGGGTATTCCTTCGCCTGTTCTGCTCCCGACCGGTTCAGGGGAGCCGGAAGTTCCGGTGACCGCGATTCTGGCTTTCCGCATCTCCCTGCCCCCCGTGGCCATAATTCGGAAAGGTTCACCCGGACGGGGTTCACGCGGGGAAACCAACAGTGAATAGTGAGACAGGGATTTTTCCTGAGCAGCATTTTCCATTACAGAACCGGCCGCAGCCGGTGAGTTCCGGTTTTCCTCCTTCCCTGCCCATTTTCCATGGCAGGAGGTAAAAACAGCCCCCTCCAATGTGAAAACCAGACCCCATATCCCGAAATATGTCAGCATCCGGGTGATCTTTTGGTAACGATATATTCCCGATCTTTCCATTTCAAACCATCTGTTCAAACCCGGCACTCCGGACCCATCCGGGGATGTTATCCTTTGTGAACGGTTCCTGTTTTGTCCCTTTCAACACCAATTGTACAAGCCTTCAATCAGTATGGCATGTTTTTCCTCTTCCGAAAGAGCCAGGTATTTCTGGCATTCCGCCTCAAATTCACGTTGCTTTTCCAATTCTGCTTCCCTCAGTCTGGCCCCGTAAATCCGTTCCACTTTGTCGTTCAGGAACTTGGCTGCCACATTGGGGAACAGCTCCAACAGCAATTCTTCCTTTTCGCTGGAAGCCAGCCGAACATTCTCCCCATATCTCGGAAAGTGAGGATTGGGCTGTTTCTGGTATGCTGCGGTATTATACGGTATTTCCTCACGTGTGCCGGCAATTTTTTCACGGAAATCGGGATCGACGGGGACAGGAGTTTTACCGTAAGACCCTTTCACCAGGTTGACAAACTGGTTGGAATTATTGGTATAAAAAGGTTTTCCGTTCTTTTCATCGATCACGCAGTTCACAGCCTGTCCCCCAACGATCTGGCTGGTAGGGGTAACCAGGGGTGGGCAGCCGGAATCGAGCCTGACTGCGGGAATCACTTCCAGCACCCGGGGCAGCATTTCTTCCAGTTTCAGCTGCTTTAACTGGGCCAGCATATTGGTGTACATGCCTCCCGGCACTTGTGCCTTCTTCACCCTTTCGTCAGGATCCGGGAAATTGAAGTATTTCTCTATTTCAGCGCACATCTCCATGAGGTTCTCCTCTTCATCAGCCTGGGCGTACACAATGGCTTTATCAAAACAAGAGTCGATCGATGAGGGCAATTGGTCCCGGGTGAGGTCAAAATCGACCGGATATACCTTATAACTGTCCAAATCAGCCATTTCCAGCCTGATTTCCTTTAATCTCCTATTGATTCTGACCACTGCATCCAGGTTTACTCCGGTTTCAATTCCCAGTTTATTACAGAATATCTGGATCAGTTCAAATGAAGGGGCAGCCGGGCCGCCTGCAAAATTCATGATGGCCGTATCCAGGATATCCACTCCGTTCACGATGGCAGATAAAGCGGAAGCCAGGCCATATCCGGGTGTACAATGGGTATGGAAATCAACCGGAACAGAGACGTTTTCCTTGTAAGCTTTAATGATCCTGCCCACCTTACGGGGCGGAATCAGCCCGGCCATGTCCTTCAAGGTGATCATATCGGCACCCATTGATTCCAGCTCTTTGGCCATGTTCACAAAATAGTCGATGGTAAATATCTTCTTCGGGAGCGGATTTCCTTTCATGCGGGCGAGTATCCGCTCTTTTTTAGAGAATTTGGGATCCTCTGTATAACAGGTCACACAATCGGCGATACCTCCGTTTTCCTTCACATATTTTATGGTCGATCTGATGTTGTGGGTGTCGTTCAGCGCATCGAAAATACGCATGATGGATATTCCCGACCTGACTGCGTTCCGGTTAAAACCTTCGATTACCTCTTCCGGATAGGGATTGTATCCGAAAAGGTTGCGCCCGCGCGACAAGGCGGTCAGGTGAGAGACATTCCCGACTTCTTTCCTGATCTTTTCCAGCCTTTCCCAGGGGTCTTCATTCAGATACCGCATAATGGAATCGGGCACGGCTCCACCCCATACTTCCAGGGCGTAAAAACCGGCTTCCTTGTAAATGGGCAATACGCGGTCAATCTGAGCCTGCTTCATCCGTGTGGCAAAAAGGGATTGCTGTCCATCCCTGAGGGTGACATCTCTGATCAATAATTTTCTGGTCATAACGATATTTGGATATTTAACGGGGCAAATTTGGGAATTTAAGACGGACACAAAACTTACTTAGGTCACCATTCCCTGTTTTTCCACCAAAAACTGTTAAACAACAGCCCTACGTTATGCGAGTATTAAGAAACCGGCTTACGCCTCTTCCACCACCTTCCATCCCATGGCATCGGCCAGGGAGTATACCGGTTCCTTCAGATCCCCAAAGAAGGTAACCCTGTGCCAACCCCACAAATCCCATTGGGTGAAGAGCTTTTCCATGTCGCCCACAGGCTCCGCACAGAGCTTGGTACGGCAGGCTCTGTCTTCTGCGCTGTTATCCACCGCTACTGCCTGGTGGATAAGAATCTCCTTCTCTGCTTTCCTGATCTCAAGGGTAGTAGTCAGGTAATTGACAGGCAGTATCGACCTCACTGAGGCTCCCTTCCGGTCTTCGGAGTGAGTTAAAATACTGAAAGGATTGGAAGCTCCCTGCGGACCGAACACTTTGGAGGGAGCCACGCAGTGGGCATAAATAATCTGCCTTTTGGAAGTATCAATTACCGGATCGGAAATAAACCCCGGCCGCCCGTTGGTCATGGTTGAAAAGGCTAACATGGTCGCTGTAGATCGGATATCGCATTCACAGGCTCCCACCAGTCCTTCATTGACCAGTTCGTGAAAACCGAGACAGGGATATGCATGAATATACTCTCCTGTAAAGCCTCCCAGACAATTCACGGTGATCGCATTGGCATCGTATTTTTTCAGGAGCGATTTCATCCCCAGATACATGGATGCCGAGGAGAGCAACGTTTCGCGGGTTACATCCTTTATCTCGAAAGCTGCCTTGCTCCATCGATCGGCCCAGGTCGCCGCCTCATCCTTATTTGCAGCGGCCCAGGCAGCATCCAGCTCTGAAAAGGGAATGTATTCCAGCGGAATTCCCATGACCGGCTCGGCTTTCTCGGCCTTCTGATCCCTCACTGCCAGAATCTTTGACTGGCTCAGCCGGTGAATGCACTCCCCGGGTGATAAAGTCTGAATGGAATTTACGGCCAGTTTGTAATTTCCCAATCGCGGTGTCGCCTTTAACCTGACCTTTTTGACTGCTTCCGCAAATTCTGCGGGATCTCCACCTTTATCCAAAGCTCTAAAACAATTGACCGCAGAGAAGAGATCTTCCATGCTGGTGGAAGAGATGAAGCCCACGTTCGAAGTATTTTCCCGCAGGAAAGCCGCGATGTACCGCTGAAAGCCCCCGCTCCCTCCATAGGCAAAATCAGCATACAACACGGGTTTTCCGGTTTTGGCAATGGTTTGCACCACCTTGTTCCAGAGTTCCATCTGATAGACAATATATCCGTCGATCGAACCGGAACCATCCCGGGTAACTATTTTTTCCGCATCTTCCGGACCGGCAGCCATCTCGGGGAAGAATTCCATGTCGGGGAACCGGTTTTTCAGGGCCATATTGATCTCTGCCATCACCGGTGTAAAGTCAAATCCGATATTGGGCCAAGCCCTGGGTGCGGTGTGCACCGGCCCCGACAGCGAATATAGAATCCGTAATTTCAACTTATCGCTTTTACCGGCCGCAACTTCCGGACTGGCTGCAAAGGCAGCGGGAGCCATCGCCAGGCAGGTGCCGCAGGCTATACATGAGGTAAAAAACCTTCTTCTTGAAATGGTCACAGGATATCCCTTCCAGGGATGGTCATCATAATTCATGGTTAAAAGTTTAATCGTTCAGCAAACTTATCAAAATAAACCCATTACTGAAATGGTTTAAATCAGCATAATGTACCGGCATGCAAAACAGAAGCGAATAAAACCCGAAAAAAGCTTTTTCAGTCCAGCACCATCCCATCTTTTGTGCTGTGAAACCGGAAGGAATGGCTTTTATTCAAATGACGGAATGAAATGGTGAATGCTTCCTCATTCCAACGGGCAAACTGCAGGCTTTTCCCTGTCTTGTCAGCTTCAGACCGGTTTTTGACCGGCACAATCAGGGTGACAAGTAGGGTAACAGGGCTGGCTGCTTTCACCTTTGAGCTGAAATAAGGGATCCACTCGGTCACCGCTTCCTTTTTTACAGGAAGGAAAGGTATTCTGCTGTTTTCAACGAAAACCTTCTCCCTGCACAAAGGGAAGACAGCCATGGTGTGACCGGCCTCATCCGACAACAGGGTACGATCCGTTGAAAAATCCATGTTCTTCACTCCGGGGAAAAAACGGGCCTCAATATCAGAACCCGGCAGGCAGGAGACCTCATCCAACACCAGGATCACATCCGGTTTCTCCAGGATAAGGTGCCTCCGCCACTTTTTCAGATGCTCCCCGGGATACGCTTTGGTAGGATCAATCAGGGTATAATCTCTCTGAAGAGTGGTGCGAAATTCGAGGATTTTGCCCCCTACCCCTTCTTCCCAGGGTGAATCTTTATACTTGGCTGACTTCTGCTGTTCGCCATTGACCAGGATCAGGTTATGTCCGTTGCTTGATACGTTGGGATAATTCCACCGGTCTTTCGTAAAATAGGGTTCGTCATAGGCGATATTTCCCAGGTCTCTGATAAAATAGCTATTTTGCCAGTAAACCATGAACTGCCCCACATCGAGATGTCCATGATGGGGATCGTCATTATTCCCGGCTTTACAGGCAACAGTCACCTTTTGGGGATCTTCAAAGCTGGAACGCATGAAAGCCCAGTCCACCGACCGGAAATGTTTCGACGGAGTGAGGGGAGCGGTCTCCCTGACGGAAGGGCGGGGCCAGATAAGGTCAAAGATACCGGCCCCTTCCTTTAAGATATGGTTCCGGTACCAGGCCCCCTCCCCGTTGGCGGTCTGCTCAACCAGCTTATTCACCAGGAAGGTTGTTCCGACAGGTTTTCCGCTTCCGTCGCCGAACTCCCCTGTCAGACCATATAAGGCAAAATCGAGGGGAGCCTTACGGATCCGCTCATGAGCCAGAAGGTTATATTTTCCCATGGTGACTCTTCTCAATGACTCCAGAAAATAAATCGATTCCCCCATTCCGTATGCCCAGTAACTCCTTCCTTCCTGCCATGCTCCGTCAGGTCCGAAGCAATCCAGAAACCGGCCGATCCGGTTGAAAGACTCCGCCACCGCATCGGTCAGTCCAGGATCTTCCGTCAGCAGAGAAAGCGATGCCATGCCCAATCCGCTGAAGCAGATAGCACACCAGTTACATTTGTAGGAGGTGGCCCACCACTGATAGTCGTAATTGTTCCTTACCGGAAGGATCACCTTCTCGTACAATGCATTCCTTATCCTGTCACGCTGCGGCTTACTAAAAGCATCATAGCACCAGTCGTACACCAGAGCCATATCAGTGGCCATCACAGCTGTCCGGATATCAAAACTAAAAACCACATTATCTTCCCTGTTCAGGGCGTTCCAGGGCCAGACCCGGTCGTAAATGATGGCAAATTCATGTGCCTTAATGATCCAGGAAGGCAATTCAGCCAAAGCATCGGCGAATTCAAACGATTTCTTGGCATACTTCTCTTCTCCTGTCAACTGATACATAAATGCAAGCGACAGGGCCGCCTTGGTGTATACCGCGATCTGCTGGTCGAATTTTCCATCGGAATAATAGCGGGGATGTTCCTGCTGGGGTGGAAATTCCTCTGCCGGGGTATACATCAGCCGGTTACATTCCGCCACCAACCGGTCATATATCTGTTTCGATTCCTGGTCATTCCTGATCCTTGAAAGAATATTGCTTTTCTCCGCCTGATTAAATACCAGATAAGGATGGCTCAACTTTCCGGGCAAAGCCTCGTCAATCTGTGGTGGAGTAACCTGCGCAGGACAACTAACTATCTGCATCAGAAACAGCGCAAGAAAAAATAGTCTCATAGGTCATTCATTGGTTAAACAAAACAGATCTTCACAAATCCGGATTTCACAGGAACTGTATTCACCTGTTTTACACGCCTGAATCTCAATCCCCCGGGAGATCAGAATAAGAAATCAACGGTAAATATCCGATTTTTATATTTCTGTTCATAGAACAAATTGCATCCCGGTAAAAAAATCTCCGGGAAGGAATTAAACCTTGGGATAATAGGTTCGGTCAAAATAATGAATATGTATCGATCGATTACATTTACGGAATCATTCAATTCTATATGCCTTTAAAAATGAGAGTTATTTTTTTGCTTGCACTGTTCTTTCCCATTCTTCTGAATGCACAGAATTCCCCCAAAAAAACGCTGACCGCGGATGATTACGCCCAATGGAAAACCATCGGGAATCCGAAAATTTCAGGTTCCGGTCAGGTGAGTGTGTATGAGCTTAATCCTCAAAAGGGTGATGGCCAGCTGATGATTTACAATCAGGCTACCGGGAGCACCACGGTTGTAAGCAGGGGGAAAAAAGCCGAGATTGGCCCTGGTGATGATTTTGTGGTATATACTCTCTCACAGTCTGAAGACACTCTGCGAAAAGCCAGACTGAAAAAGGTGAAAAAAGAGGATATGCCGCAGGACAGTATCGGGATACTCCTCTTAAAAAAGGAGAAAACCGTGAAATATCCCCGTTTGAAATTGTATGGGATATCTGAGGAAAATGCCTCCTGGGTTGCTTTCACCTCTTCCCCGGAGATTAAAAAGGACACTTCCAAAACCGCAGTTAAGGTCAAATCCGTTAAACAACCGGGTGACGACCTGGTCCTTTTCAGCATTAAAACCGGAGACACTCTGATGTATAAACGTGTAACCGAATTCTTCTGTCCAAAAAAGGGAGGATCGGTTTATTTTGTGCAGCAGAAAAAAGATTCGCTGCTGAATTATTCCTCCCTCCAAAGGCTGGATACGGAAAGCGCAGCAGTCAGTGAACTTTTTACTACTGAAGGATTCATTAAAAAAGTCACCACGGATGAAAACGGGGAAAATTACTCCTTTTTATGTTCAAAAGATACGGCTTCTTTGAAAGTCTATTCCCTGTACCTGGGAAAGATCAACAGGGATAAACCGCATGTGATTGTCTCCCGCGGAGAAATGCCGGGGAACTGGTCCCCCAGTGAAAACGGAACGATCTGGTTCAGCAGGGATGCATCCAGGTTGTTCTTCGGATCAGCACCCACCCCTGTTCCGGCACCTAAGGATACCATTCCTGAAGATGAGAAAGCCAGGGTGGATGTATGGAATTGGAAAGACCTCACTTTGCAGCCCCAGCAAAAAAGCGATCTGGATAAAGAGAAGAAAAAGAACTTCCTGGCAGTATATCACCTGCCCGCCAAAAAGCTCATACAACTTGCCGACTCCGATATGGCCAGGGTAAGTACAATCAGGAAAGGGGACGGAGACAGAGCGCTGGGAGAGGATGACAAACCCTACCTGAGGGCTCAGAGCTGGACAGGCGATGCAAAAGCTGATTTCTACCTGATTGACGTCAGAACCGGGGAAAGGCGGCAGATAGCTAAAGCCAAAGAGAGAGTTCAGCTCTCCCCGTGCGGCAATTACGTGATCTGGTATGAACAAGCCGACAGCAGCTACTATGTAAAGCCGGCGGAATCGGAAAAAGCGGCAATGTTCTCCCTGACCAAATCCATTCAGGTACGATTTTCCGACGAAAGAAACGACCTTCCCGATGACCCAAGACCGTATGGTATTGCCGGCTGGAGCGCCGACGACCGGTATGTGTTCATTTATGACCGGTATGACATCTGGAAAGTCGATCCGGCAGGAAAACAGCCTCCGGTATGCTCCACACAGGGGTTTGGAAGAAAGAACCACTTGCAGTTCCGGTATATAAGGACAGATAAGGATGAAGAATTCATCCCCTCCGGGAAAATGTCGCTTCTGAGCACACTCGACACGGAAACCATGTCGTCGGGATTCTTCCGCTGCGACCTGCATGCATCCGGGGAGCCGGAAAAGCTGATCATGAGCAGTTATTATTACGGTATGCCCCGGAAAGCGGCAAAAGCTGACCGTATTCTCTGGACTAAGGAATCGGTTACCGATTTCCCCGACCTTTGGACGAGCAACCTGATGTTTGAAAATCCGCAACGCATCAGCCATGCCAATCCGCAGCAGGAAACTTATAACTGGCTGACCGTGGAACTCGTGGAATGGAAGTCGTTTACCGGTGAAACGCTGAAAGGTCTGCTATACAAACCCGAAAATTTTGATCCCGCTCAGAAGTACCCCATGATCGTCTATTATTATGAAAGGAATGCGGAGAATCTGCACCGTTACTCTGTTCCGTCCCCCTCAAGGTCGACCATCAACCGGCCTTTCTATTGCAGCAACGGATACCTCGTTTTTGTTCCCGATATCACTTACCGGATCGGGTACCCGGGCCAGAGCGCATATGATGCCGTAGTCAGCGGGGTGTATCACCTTGCTGAGACCCGGCCATATGTCGATCTGTCCAGAATGGGGCTTCAGGGACAAAGCTGGGGAGGATACCAGACCGCCTACCTGATCACCCGGACCGACCTTTTTGCTGCTGCAATGGCAGGCGCTCCGGTGAGCAACATGACCAGTGCATACGGCGGTATCCGGTGGGAATCGGGAGTCAGCCGCATGTTCCAGTACGAGCACCAGCAGAGCAGGATCGGAGGCACATTGTGGGATAAGCCCATGCTGTACCTGGAAAACTCCCCCCTATTTGGAGCACCGAATGTAAAAACCCCTTTATTGATGATGCACAACGACAACGACGGAGCTGTCCCATGGTACCAGGGAATTGAATTTTTCTTGGCGCTAAGGAGACTGGACAAGCCGGTCTGGTTGCTGACCTACAACGGTGAACCACACAACCTAAAGGATATAAGCTGGGCCAACCGGATGGACCTCGATAAGCGAATGTTCCAGTTTTTCAATCATTTTTTGAAAGGCGAACCCATTCCGGCATGGATGGAAAAGGGAGTCCCGGCCATCGATAAAGGGAAAAATCCGGGATATTGAATTCAAAGGCATTCGGGTGAAACTTTAATGGATTATTAATCCCTGGTAGCTGTGGTATCAAAAATATTATGTATTTTTGATTAATAACTAAATAATATAAAACATATGAAAAAATCTCCCTTTACCAGAATGAATTTTTCTAAAGTTGCTGCCTGCCTTTTGGTTTTCACCCTTTTCTTTGGTTGCCAGAAAGAAATTTCCGGACCGGAAGGCGGCGACGAATCTGACGCTTTGGCCCTTAAAGCCGCAAAAGTCACCAACCTGATGGTAATCACCAAATCGGAAACCCTTCCCTCCGGATTTGAAACCAAGCTGGCAGCTTATGGTGTCGTGGTGAGAACGATCCCTGAAATTGGTATTGTGGTGGTGAAACCCAAATCTTCAAAATCACTCAAACAGATTGAGAGTCTAACCGAAGTGAAGGCGGTTGTTCCTGATTTTAATGCCAAGTGGATCGATCCCGAAATCACCGGTTCAGAACTGAAACAGGAGAGTATCGGCAGCGATGAACCGCTTTTCAAATATCAGTGGGCGCTGAATGCCATTGATGCCCCCGAAGCATGGGATGCCGGTTATACGGGACAGGGAGCCAGGGTATTCATCCTCGACAGTGGTATTGACAAAGATCATCCGGAATTGATTCCAAACCTGAACACTTCATTGAGCGCATCTTTTGTTCCCGGAGAAGAATATTATGTCAGGGACGGCAGATTCGCTCATCATGGCACACATGTGGCCGGAATTATTGCTGCAGCTGATAATCAGTGGGGAATCATCGGCGTGGCGCCCCACGCTGAAATAGTGGCCGTAAAAGTACTTTCAGAATACAGCGGATCCGGTGATTTCAGCGGAGTCAACGCTGGAATCGTCTATGCAGCCAACAATGGCGCCGATGTGATCAACATGAGCCTGGGAGCCACCCTGAACCGGAACGGTTTTTACCTGGATGACAACGACGAACTACAGAAAGTTCCGGCAGTCTATATTGTGGAATTGATACTGGCCCAGCAGCGTGCCGTAAATTACGCCCTCAAAAAAGGAGCGGTGATCATCACCTCTGCCGGGAACGATGCCATGAATGCCGACGGGAATGCCTCCCTTTTCAAATTACCGGGTGACCTGGAAGGGGTGATTGCCGTGTCAGCCACAGCTCCAGAAAGCTGGATTGAAAATCCGACCGGTTCACTGGATCTTCCGGCAAGTTATACCAACTATGGTAAATCACTTGTGGCCATTGCAGCTCCGGGAGGAGATTTTGATTCCCCATCCCCGTATTATGCCTATGATATGATCTTAAGCTTAGGTGCAGGTCCTGCTCCGGGAACCTCAACATGGAGCTTCTATTTCATGGCCGGCACCAGTATGGCAGCCCCCCATGTGGCCGG
>CAYWTT010000072.1:0-11813 GCA_964461245.1 uncultured Prolixibacteraceae bacterium
TTGACCGTAGAATTGATCTTGCTTTGTTGAAAGATAAACAGGGCGAATGGGAAGGAATTATTCAAGGATCGGATTCAGTCATTCCGCAACCACTGCTAAGGATTTCAAAAAAATGGAAAAAATTAAAGCCACAAGTTTCATTGGATGAAAGATAAAAGAAATGGAAAGAAGTGAAACAAAAACCTAAAGTACTTGAATTAAATTTCTGTTTAAGTTGTACGAAATAGCATTTTAATCTACCATCGTTTCGTGCAAATCAAGTCTGTTTTTTCGGGTGTCAGTTGAAAATTGTCCTTATACGCATGGTTTGCTTTTTTTTTGCCCAATTAAAGGTGACCTTGTCGGGTTAGCCTTCATTGCTAACCCGGTATTTTTTAAAGTTTTACCGGACAACAGTGAAAAAAATGGTAAACGGGTGGGCATATTTTTGGATTTGCTGACTCTTTATAAGGGGGTCGTTCCGGCCGGCGGCAATCCTTCCTTCCGGTAGTTGTTTGTTTTTGATATGGATCCGGAAGATGCCTGGTGTCAAGATTGATCCATCCCGGTCATAAAAACCAATGGAAAAAACTGATAATTATTAAAAACTAAAGCCAATAAAATCTGGTATGAAGAATTCAAACCTGACTCTGTTTGTGTTTATCTGGGCCGTAATTCTGTATTCCTGTTCATCCCCGAAACCTCCAATCGATGCCAAAGGCCGGCCACTTATCGAAAAACTCGGGACCATCGACTGCGACCTGGTGGAAACCACTCCTGTTGTATTTCAAAATAAAGTTTACCGTTTCGAATACGTCCGTTCCGGCTATTGGAACAATTCCACCGGTGACTCTTATTTTCGTTTTGTAGAGCATGATACCGGCGATCCGACTCCGTCGTTTGCCAAGGGTTTCCACTTCGGAAGCGCTTTTGTGGATGGCCATACCGTTTATGTTACGGCTGTGGACCAGGGGAACGGGGAGCGGATTTTTATTTTCCGGTCAAACGATCTCCAAAACTGGGAACAATGGATGGCTTTCCAGCTTCCGGGTTTTGGCATGTTCAATACATCGATGATTAAAGTGGATAACAAATTTGTCCTTATGTTTGAAGTCGGCCAACCCGAAAGCGAGGCAGGGAAGCCATTTACCGGCCGCTTTGCTGTCTCAACCGATCTGCGGAACTGGGAGATTCTGCCTTCAGAATACAATTATGCCATGGACCGTTACACTGCCCCTCATTGCCTGCGTTACCTCGACGGTTTTTATTATGATTTTTATCTGGAGGAAAATCAGGGTTGGGAAATGCGGGTGGTCCGTTCCAAAGATTTGAAAAATTGGGAAGCCAGTCCGCTGAACCCGGTTTTGCGGGCTTCTGCCGAAGATAAAAAAATATGCAACATTGGCCTGAATGACAAATTAAAGCAGGAGATTGCCCTTGCTGAAAACCGCAATAACTCCGATATTGATTTCTGTGAATACCAGGGGAAACTGGTAATTAATTATTCATGGGGCAACCAAACAGGTGAAGAATTCCTTGCCGAGGCGGTTTACAAAGGAACGATGAACCAGTTCCTTAAGGGTTGGTTTCCGGAAAATGGAGATCCTTCAACGCACAAATAATGGATCAGCAAAAACAATTCATTGCAGTTATTTTTACTTTGGTTTTTGCCACCTTCCCGGCAATGGCGCAAACCAATCTGTATGTTTCTCCCGATGGCAGCGGTTGCCGGTTTACCAAAAAACATCCGGGTTCATTGCCCGATGCCCGCGAAAAAGTACGTACCATGGCCAGTTCAATGGACTGCGATAGGGTAGTCAACCTTCTTGGGGGGACCTATTTTCTGGATTCTACTTATCTCCTTGGTCCGGAAGACAGCGGACGGAATGGTTTTTCCGTTGTCTGGCAAGCTGCCCCGGGTGAAAAGCCCGTTTTAAGCGGGGGAAAAGTAATTTCCGGCTGGACGTTATTCGATAAAGAGAGAAATATTTACAAAACGAATGTCGGTAAGTTGAAATTCCGCCAGCTTTATGTGGACGGAACCCGGGCTATCCGGGCAAGGACACCCAACAGAACAGATTTTGCCGACAAAGGTCCTTATGCCCGTATTTTGTCATGGAACGAATTTCACCCGGCGATACCGGCATCAATGGTTTCAGGATTAAAAGATGTTCAAAAAGTTGAATTCTGTGTGAACATGTATTGGCAGCATTTCAGGTACAGGATTGAATCTTTCAACATAAAAGGCGACAGCGCTTTTCTTTCATTCCATTTGCCCGAGGCAGGAATCGCCCCGATCGCGCTTGACCCGCATGCCCCTTTTATTCTTGAAAATAGCTTTGACTTTTTGGATGTCGAAGGCGAATGGTTCCTCGATTATGATAAAGGCGACCTTTTTTACAAACCCAGGACAGGGGAAAAATTAGCAAAGGTGGAGGTGATTGCCCCGGTTCTTGAAACGGTTCTGAATATCGAAGGAACAACTTCGTTGCCTGTACACCACCTGAAATTTCAGGGAATCTCATTTGAACACAGTGCCTGGCTGGGGCCTGACGACCGGGGATATACCTGTGCGCAGGCTGCTTTTGATATGCAAATCCCAGGAATGGTCAAGGTTACCCATGCGAACCATATCGTATTAGAACGGAACCGGTTTTCCCATGCCGGCGGTTTCGGACTCGTTCTCTCCGCTTTTTCAAGCCATAATTCCATTCTTGGAAATGTGGTTACCGATATTTCCGCTAACGGGATTGTGATAGACCCCACGTTGTACCGTGAGAATGCGGCCATCCTGAAGGATTCTGTTTATACCTGGATGATATCTGCCGATGCCATGACGTCGCTTCGTGCCGGCAGTTCATACGATGTGATCCGGAACAATCTTGTAGAATTTTGCGGGCGCGATTACAACGATGCGGTTGGCATTTACGCATCTCTACCCGAAAAATTGCTGATCGAACACAACGAAGTGCGATTCCTTCCCTATACGGGGATTAGTCTGGGCTGGTCGTGGCTGAAGGAAACAACCCCTCACCGCGAGTGCGAAATCTGTTACAATAAGATCCATGATGTGTGCCTTACGAATCCTGACGGGGGTGCCGTATACAATCTCGGGACTGTTTCGGGGAGCGGATCACGCATCCACCACAATTATACCTTTAATGTGGGCAGCCCGAATGGCTGGGCACCCCGGTGTCCGATGGCCGGATTATATTGCGACGGTCCAGGTGCAACCAATGTCCTCCTTGATTCAAATGTGATCCGCAACTGCAGTTCAGCTTTTCAGAATGGTTCCCATGTTGAAAAACCCAATCTGAGGTATGAAAATAACTTCTGGCAATGCGAAAAGGAATGGTACGACAATGGGGCTCTAGATGGTTGCGGGGCCATTGTAAAAGGGAATGTCAGGGTGACAAACGATAATTGGCCGGCAGAAGCCATTTTGATCATGGAAAAGGCAGGGATCGAAACATTGTCCGAACAGTTTGGCATACCTGATCTTGTCGTTCCGGAAAGGAATTCAAAAAATGAAAATATCCGGGGATGGAAATTTTTTAATTACTAAAGTGTATGATGATGATCAAACAGATGGCAATCGCACTTCTTTTTCTGTGCAGCTTGAATAGGCCTATGACGGGGCAAGCAATACAGAGGCTGAGTCAGATCATGGGTGTTGAAATTTCAAAAATCGGGTTTGTTGATGCATCCGAATTTGGCTTTTCACAGAAGGCGAGCGGGCTGGAAAATCAAAAAGCATTACAGGCTGCTCCTGACGGGACAATTTACCACTCGGTGACACAGCCTGTCCACACAACCGGCAACCAGATGATTGACGGGATTAACTGGGGCGTGGCTCAGGATAAAGTGGTCTATTCAGTCGGCGTGCGGAATGTCGTTTACCGCGACATTTTCCTTGAAAAACCAAGAACTGCCTTTTCTGTCAATTTTAACATGGATAAATACTGCCGTTCTTATTACCCCGGAGCCGAAATCCCGGTTCAGGAGAATATTTCGTCTGATAACATAAGGCTTGCTCATAATCAGCCGGTTGACTGGTTGCAGGTCACTTCTCCTGTGGATGCCCTGACCATCATCAATTCTGGTTTTAAAAACAGCAGTATTGGTTTCGAAGGGGTGGAATCCGTTCCTGACTATAAAAGAACAAGGATTGATATCCTTGGATGTACTTTTGGTTACCCCGGCAAGATGAATCTTCTGACCAATAAAGTCAATGGCAAGGAGATTATGCTGAAGATGTCCTCCAATATGGCACTTGACGATCATTTTTCGGCAATAATCGGGCAGGGGAAAGGTAAAAATACGGTGGAATCGGATTTAAAGATTGAAGAAGATCCTCAGGGTAAAAAATGAACCTTTAGTAAATTGCAAAAATTGAAAAGTTATGCGAATGCAAAAACAAATTATACGGATTGCAGCTATCCTCCTGTTTTTCCCGATCAACAGTTGCAATATAGCTCCTAACCATATAAAACAGGACTGGTTGATTGATAATACCTCTTATAAAGCAAGAATCAATATTTCTGACAACTCAAAAGATATAATCCTTTGCAATGGTTTGGTCGAAAGGGTTTTTCGGATTGAACCCAATGTAGCCTGTACCGGTTACAAAAATCTGGTAAATGGACAGCAGTTGTTGCGCGCTGTAAAACCCGAAGCGGAACTGGTCATAGATGGCAAAAAATACAACATCGGGGGATTGTACGGTCAAAAGGAACACGCCTATTTACTGCCGGAATGGATCGATAGTTTTACTTCTGACGAAAATGATTTTCAGTATGTTTCATATTCTGAATCAGAAATAAAACCATACATAAACTGGAAGCAAACCTTTTGGGTCGGCAGAAACAGTCAGCCTTCCGGAAAAATATTGACCTTCCTTTTTCATTCCAAAACTCTAAAAGGTATTGAAGTGGCTGTTCATTATGAATTGTACAATGGTTTGCCGTTGATCGTAAAATGGCTTTCCATAAGAAACGGAAGCGATAAACCGGTTGAAATTGGAAAAGTTGTTAACGAGAAACTGGCTTTGGTTGAAGAAGAGAGTGCCGTGGTTGGCTCTTCCGAAGAAATGAAAAAGCAACATGGTATTTATGTGGAAACCAACTATGCTTTTAATAATGCCATGCGGTATGATATCAGCGACCAGACAACGCATTGGAAAACCGATTCTGCCTATACTTCGCAGGTCAATTACAATTTTCAAACTCCATGCTTACTGGAAGTATATCCTGAAAAAGTTACTTCCATAGCCCTTTCTCCCGGCAAAAGTTTTAAGTCAGTGCGGACTCACGAATTATTGATGGACAGTTACGACCGCGAACGGCGCGGCCTTGCCATCCGTAAGATGTACCGCACGGTCGCTCCCTGGACCAATCAGAATCCGATATTTATGCACTTGGTAAGCAAAAACGACGAAGAGGTAAAAAATGCAATTTCCCAGTGTGTCGCCACGGGTTACGAAGCGTTAATCCTGAGTTTTGGAAGCCATTTCAATATGGAAGATACCACCTCTGCCAACATTCAGAAGTGGAAGGAACTGGCCCGACTGGCCCATGAAAATGGAATAAAAATCGGCGGTTATTCCCTGTTCAGTTCCCGCCGTATCAGCGACGAAGACGATGTAATTGATCCGGTAACCGGCAAACCCAATGCCGCTGCTTTTTTCGGTCATGCTCCGTGTTTGGGAAGCAAATGGGGGCTGGCTTATGTTGAAAAACTGAAATATTTTATGGAACAAACCGGTTTCGACCTGTTTGAAAACGACGGTCCCTATCCGGGTGATGTTTGCGCGTCTGAAACTCATCCCGGACACTCCGGATTGGGTGATTCGCAATGGAACCAAATGGAAATGCAAAAAGCGCTTTATCGGTGGTGTAACGAAAATGGCGTTTATGTAAATGCCCCCGACTGGTATTTTTTAGACGGCACCCACAAAACCGCACTTGGATACCGGGAAGTAAATTTCTGGCTCCCCCGTGATCAACAGAAAATATTAAACCGTCAGAATATTTTTGATGGAACATGGGAAATGACCCCTTCCATGGGCTGGGGTTTTGTCCCTTTGACCCGCTATTATGGCGGAGGCGAAGAAGCTATATTGGAGCCACTTTCCGAACATCTGAATGACTACGAACAACTCATGGCCCAGTATTACGGAGCTGGGGTACAGGCTTGCTACCGCGGTCCCCGGCTTTACGATACCGAAGAAACCAAACAATTGGTCATCCGGGTTATTGATTGGTATAAAAAGCACAGGGAGATTCTTAATTCCGATATCATTCACCTGCGCCGAGCCGATGGCCGCGATTGGGACGGCTTTCTCCACATTAATCCCGCTGGTGAAGAAAAGGGTTTACTGATGCTTTTTAATCCACTTAATGTTCCCATTCAAAAAGAAATTGAAATTCCTGTTTATTATACCGGGCTTTCCGAAAAAGTAAGAATCGGGGAAAAAGAGGGGAAAATGAAAATCTGCCCAATCAGCAGGGATTATCTTGTTTCACTGCCAGTTACAATTCCTGCAAATAGTTATACATGGTTTATTTTAAAATAACAGATAAAAAATGAAAAAGATAGTTGTTTTAACATTTTGTGTTTTCTGTTTCTGTTCGTTCCGGTTCGGTAACAATTATTTTGTTATCAATCAGGAAAATATCAAAGATATGTGTATCCTGATGGATGAAAATCCCACGCTTTCTGCCCGGTTTGCCGCAACCGAGTTCCGGTTTCATTTCAAAAAAATTACCGGTGCTGAAATTCCTGTGATTTATGGGGATTTGCCTGAAGATAAAATTCCGGTTTGTATAGGAGAAAGCAGTTTTACACGAAAACTAAACATTTCTGACAGCCTGTTTGATGACCAGGAATACCTTATCAGAATTACCGGGAAATATATTGTGCTGGCAGGTAAAGATATGCCTGATGAAAGCAAGGAACGTCAAATTGATAAAACGGTCATTGACTATGCGATGGCAACAGGGGATGAAGCAGGTTCGAAGATTGAACTGCCTTCGCCTTTTGCCCCACAGGGAACCTGTTATGCTGTTTACGATTTTCTTGAAAGTTATGCAGGGGTTCGCTGGTATGGACCTCATCCTAAAAATGTGGTTATTCCTCAACATAAAAGTTTGAAATTGACTGCAACAGAAAAAAAACGCTCCCCTGTTTTAAAATACCGGTTTGGAACAGATATCGGTGGCACGATTATGACGAAACAAAACTTTAATGCCACGAATGACATGAATCAGCTCTTTCTGAGAAGGATGAGGGCTGGCGGAGAAAAATGGCAGTGTAACCACTCATTTGGTAGTTACGAAGAACGGTTTTTAACCCGAAGCAAAGAAGAATCGGAGCTTCATGAATCTTATCGTCCGGAAATTTTTGCGAGAGGACCTGTTGATGGCCAGCGACAATTATGCTATACAAATCAGGAATTAATTACATTGGTTGCACAGGATGCCTGTAATTATTTTGACGGTAAACCGGCGGTTGGAAGGCAGGTGGCATTTGGCGATTATTTTGCACTGGTTCCCCATGACAATGAAAACTGGTGCAAGTGCGAAAATTGCAGGAAACTTCTGGATCTCGATAAAAACAACAGGAGAGGGGGTCATTTTAACAATGGGACAGCTACTCACTATACCTGGAATTTCGTGAATGAAGTGGCCAAAATTGTAAAAAAGGTTCATCCTGATAAAAAAATTGCAGCCCTGGCTTATTGGAATTATGCATACTTTCCGGAAAACCTGCAATTGGAAGACAATATTTCTGTAGCTCCCTGCCTTCATGCCCGTCATTATGGCTGGGCAACAAAAATTAAGGAGAATGAAATGGACTTTTATAATGACTGGATTGCCGAAAGTAAAAAAAGCAACCGCCAGGTATTCCTTTGGAATTACTACTGTTTCCCTACTGAAACGGGTGACATTCTGAATTTTAACGTGTTTCCCGGATTCAGCGCCCATCTGTTGGCTGATCAGATAAAAATGTATGCGCACGATATGGTCAGGGGTGTCTTCCTTTGTGGCGTGGGTGAACAGGTTGATTACTATTTGACCATGAAAATGTATGATAATCCGGAACTGGATCCGGATCAATTGCTCGATGAGTTTTTTCAAACCTATTTTGGTCATGCTTCAGAGCCAATGAAAAAATTTTACACCACTATCGAAGAGGTCTATAACAATCCGGCAAATTATCCTTTGGAAGTCAGTACAATCGATCGGCAATATCATCAGACGGAAGAATTAGCCTGGAAATACCTGGGTACCGATGAAGTGATGGCCCGTCTGGGATCACTGATGACCGAGGCACAGGAGAAAGCACAAAGTGAGATTGAAAAAGAAAGGGTGCAGTCTTGGGTCGATGCTGTTTGGTTATATATGAAAAAGGGGAAGGAGCAGTACACAAACAAAAAGATCTGATCCGGCTATGAGAAGGGTTGCTGAAAATTTAGTAATCCTTATTCTTGTTGAAAGTCGGGTTCATTATAAAATGTTGAATGAGAAAAAACATAAAACTTAAAAATATGAAGAATACAATTCTGCCTTTTATTGGTGTACTTTTTCTGTCTATGGTCGTTTCCTGCACCACTCAGGTGAAGGAACAAAAAGCAAACCAGGCAACAAACGAAAAACCCCGGATTGTGAACATCGTTAATTTTATACGCCTGCTTGAACCACGGGAAGAAGAAATTACGGAAGATGTGCTTTATCAGACCGTCGTCACCCAGTTGAATTTGATGAATAAATACAACCTTGGCGGCACTTTCCTGTTGCAATACGATGCCTTGCTCGATTTGCGTTATCAGGAGTTATTGAAAAGCCTTCCCGACAGTTCGTTCGAAATCGGTGCGTGGTGGGAAATCCCGCAGCCACTCTGTGAGAATGCCGGTTTAAAATGGCGGGGCCGTTATCCGTGGGACTGGCATGCCAATGTCGGATTCTCGGTCGGCTATACCCCGGAAGAACGTGAAAAGCTGGTCGATACATATATGAGTGATTTTAAAAGGATTTTCGGCTACTATCCCAAATCGGTCGGCTCGTGGTATATCGATGCCCATACACTGAATTATATGTACCAGAAATACAGGATTGTGGCTTCGTGCAACTGCCGCGACCAGATTGGCACCGATGGTTACACCTTGTGGGGTGGCTACTGGAACCAGGCCTATTACCCCAGTAAAAAGAATGCCTACATGCCGGCGCAAAACGAAGCAGGCCAGATTCCGGTACCTGTTTTCCGGATGCTGGGTAGCGATCCTATGCCCCAGTATGATCCTGAAATCAAACTAAAACGCCAGGGAAACGTTACTATCGAGCCGGTTTACCATTACAGCGGACGCGATTCGGCCTGGATATACTGGTACCTGAACGAATTTGCCGAAGGCGAGTGTATGGAATTCAATTATGTTCAGATTGGGCAGGAAAATTCGTTTACCTGGGATAAAATGGGTCCCGGACTCGAAATCCAGTTCCCGCTGATTGCCCGGTTAAGAGATGAGAAAAAGGTGCGGGTTGAAACGCTGGCCGAATCAGGGCAGTGGTTCGGTAAAAAATTCAAAACCACTCCCGCTACTTCTGTCACGGTAAATCATGACCTGCCCGGCAGCGACCGCAAAACGGTGTGGTTCGACAGCCGGTTCTTCCGGGCTAACCTATTCTGGGAACACGGGACTTTCCGTATTACGGATATCCATTTATTTGATGAGGACTTTCAGTCTGATTACCTGAAAGGAGTAACTGAAACGAGCCAGTTCTTTTTATACACTTTGCCCTTTATCGACGGGTATACCGCAACACGCGATACCATTGCCGGACTGCAGTTGAAAGCTGAAATGAACGGAATTGAAGTTCCTGTTATAGGAAAAGATCCTTTCGTTGACGACTCGGAACCTGGCAAGCTGCAAATCACCTGGCCGGTGGAATCCTTAGACGGGAAATTTGTTTTTACCATCGACGAACAGAAATTGGGAATAAAGCTGGAAAGCAGTAAACCGGTAAAATGGTTTTTCGAACTCGGCTCTGCCAACAATGCCTCCTCGCATTTCACCACAATTAAACCTCCGAAAATCGATTGCCGCTTCAAGGGGATAGATTATTCGGTTACCGTGGATAAAGGGACTTTCATTCAATCCGGGAACGGGATACTTTTCAGGATTATTCCGGATGGCGAGTCCATCGTCATGGATTTTTCAAGAAATTCCAACCAAAATTAAATCCATTCCGAAAGTATGATATGGACTGGGAAATGTGCTGTTGAAATGGTAAAAATCAGGTCTTTGTCGTGAAATCCATTACATATCAATTATCAGGGGAATACAATGGAATTTGATATACATTAAAGAAAAGAAATTAAATAAATCGAAATCTGAAGATAAAATGAAGGTTGCCTGGATTCAACAATTACGGATTCTTATTTTTTCAGGAATATTGTTTTTGTTGTCGGCGACAGGGCTTTTAGCTCAGGAGTTGCCCTATGGTATTGGAAACTGGGCCTCCGAAGAGATGGGAAACCACCGCGCGGTGATTCAGGTCAATAAGCCGTCGGATGCCGTAAAAATCGATTTTTTGTGGCGCCGTCATGACCTTTCTCCTGAAAAGCGGAGAATGGTGATTATTTGTGCCGAAACCGGAAAGGAAGTTTCGAATGTTTACCGGCTGCGTATTGACAATGAACGCTGCGAACTGGTTTTTGGCCCGGCTGAAAAGGCCGGAACTTATTATTTTTATTATCTGCCTTACAGCCCGGTCACCAATGCCTATGATTCCGGTGATTACCTCCCTCCAGAAGAAAAGCCGGATGAGGATTGGGAGAAAAGACACCGGTTATCAGGTGAAAAGTCAGCTTGGAAAGGCGTTAAGAATGCTTTAGTTACCGAAATCCAGGCACGGACTGAATTTCATAGTTTTTCCCCGATGGAGGTTCCCGCAACCAAGGCTGAAGTATCGGCTTTTCTGAGAAAGCACACCGGGGAATACCTGGTTTTTCCGGAAAGCCGGGAATTCCCGGTGCGAATGCCCGATGCGTTGCCCCTGCGGTGGATTCAAAAAGAAACGGGAGCCGTTTTTTCCGGCGCAGCGCAAAAAAACGAATATTTCGCATTTCAGATTGCCGTTTTTGCTTCAACGAAAAAGATCGAAAATATTCGGCTTGGATTTTCGGATTTGAAAACCAAAACCGGGCAAACCATCCCGGCTTCTTTTTTTACCTGCTTTAATACCGACGGGGTAGATACCTGGGGAAAACCGTTTACCCAAAAAGTGGATGTCGGGCAGGGCAGAGTCCAGTCGTTTTGGGTGGGGGCCGATATTCTGGCCGATGCCAAAGGCGATCTATTGCAAATCATATCGAAAAAATAGAAAGATGTCAAAAAAAATCATTTTCATCGTCATCAATGGAAGATCAGTCCATACATGGCAATTTGTCCAAAGGACCAGTTTGTTGCGGGTATTTGTTTTCCTGTTGGTTTTTTCTTCCGGTGGAAGGAATGCTGGCGCTCAGGAAAAAAATAATCCGGCGCCTGTTCTTCAGTCGAAAATGATCTGGAGTGGCCCAGATGACGGGAAACCGGGGTACACGGTTTTCAGGAAAACATTTGACCTTACCGGATCCGAAAAAGCAAACATTTGCATTTTTGCAGATGCCAGGTACCTGTTATGGGTGAACGGCACTGAAGTCTTGCGCGGTCCCTGCCGGTTTGATCCTCTTGCGCCCGCATATGATTCAAAAGAGATTACTTCATTTCTGAAGCAGGGGGAAAATGCAGTCGTTGTAATGGTGATGTCGCACGGCAGCAACGGGAAAATGATGAA
>CAYWTT010000073.1:0-11659 GCA_964461245.1 uncultured Prolixibacteraceae bacterium
CTTTCCCTTTCTGCTATCCGCCCAAGCAGGGGAATGTCCTTCTCATGAAGTACAAGCCCCATTCGCTCCTGTGATTCATTTCCGATGATCTCTTTCTGTGAGAGTGTGGGATCGCCAATGGGAAGGAGGGAAGTGTCGACCAAACCTCCGGTGTTTTCAACCAGTTCGGAGAGGCAATTGAGATGACCGCCGGCTCCATGGTCATGAATGGAAATAATGGGATTTTCTTTGCTTTCAACCAAGGCACGGATGGCGTTATACACTCTCTTTTGCATCTCAGGGTTGGCACGTTGTACTGCATTCAGTTCGATGGCATTTTCAAATTCTCCGGTTGCCACCGAAGAAACGGCGCCGCCTCCCATTCCGATGCGGTAGTTATCTCCTCCCAGCAAGATGACCCGGTCGCCGGGTGAAGGAACCTTTTTCTGACTGTCGTTCTTCCGGGCGAAACCGATACCCCCGGCCAGCATGATCACTTTGTCATATCCATATTTCCGCTGATTTTCAAAATGCTCAAAAGTCAGTACAGAGCCTGTAATCAAGGGTTGTCCGAATTTATTCCCGAAATCGCTGGCCCCGTTTGAGGCTTTGATCAAAATTTCTTCGGGAGTTTGATATAGCCAGGGACGAGGCTTGGTAGCCTGTTCCCACGGCCGGGCATCTTCAGTCCGGGGATATGCCGTCATATATACGGCAGTCCCTGCAACAGGAATACTCCCGGTTCCACCTGCCATTCTGTCGCGGATTTCACCTCCTGTTCCCGTGGAGGCCCCGTTAAATGGTTCCACTGTGGTGGGAAAGTTATGGGTTTCGGCTTTCAGGGAAAGCACCGTTTCAATATCAGTAATTCTGAACCAATCGGGCTGGTCCTGTGTTTCCGGGGCAAACTGTTCGGCCGCGGGACCCTGGACAAAAGAGCAGTTATCGCGGTAGGCTGAGACTATTTTATTCGGATTTTCCTTTGATGTTTTTTTGATCAGTTGGAAGAGGGAGCACTCCTGTTCTTTCCCGTCAATGATGAATGTACCGTTGAAAATTTTGTGCCGGCAATGTTCTGAGTTGACCTGAGAAAAGCCGAAAACTTCACTGTCGGTAAGTTTGCGTCCCAGGGCAGCCGATACCGAATTGAGGTAGGCTATTTCATCTTCACTGAGGGCAAGTCCTTCCTTTTCATTATATGCAGCAATGTCGGTCACTTCCAGAATAGGATCGGGCTGGTGTTGAACCGTGAAGAGATCCTGGCCCGGATGGTGATACAATGTCTGTAACATATGGTCATACCGTGCTTCTGGACCATCCACCGGGACTAACTCTTCCATCCGGATCAATCCCATGATTCCCATATTTTGGGTGATCTCCACCGCATTGGTGCTCCATGGGGTCAGCATCTCTTTCCTGGGGCCGATAAACCAACCATGCATCTCCGAAGCTTCAAGAAATTGTGCTTCGC
This sequence comes from uncultured Prolixibacteraceae bacterium, assembly GCA_964461245.1. Taxonomy (GTDB): domain Bacteria; phylum Bacteroidota; class Bacteroidia; order Bacteroidales; family Prolixibacteraceae; genus UBA1413. Next base: position 1,451 of record CAYWTT010000073.1, read on the forward strand.
CAAGAAGCCATTTAAGTTTGGAAATATCCTGCTGACCGGGTAAAGTGGAAGCTTGAACAGCAATCACCCGCTGTTGGGGAGTCCTGAAAAACAATATCATAAGAATGGATTTTTAGTGAAAAGCCCTTATCAAAAGCACTGCAAAGATAAGAAATTGATGAAAGATCCTCCCTGAATGGTTCTACCTTTTATACAAAGCATAACTGGCCGGCAATTTAAAAACGTAAAATTCCTCCTTTCATCAGAAAAAGTTTTGACTATTTTTGTTAATCCTGTCTCACGGATAGAAAACGGGAGTTTTCGGTCACGTAAGGGAAAATTTTTAAAAGGATAAAAAGGGTAAACTATAAGAAAACCAATAAATTAACAAATGAAAACAAATCATTCAAGACGAGATTTTATTCGTATTTCAGCGGCGGGTGCATTGGGTGTGCTGGCCTTGTCGGATTATTCCTGCAAACCGAAATCAAAGGCTGTTGATCCCAAAAGTTACGGCATAGGGCTTCAGTTGTATACAATCCGTGATGCCATGGCTGCCGATGTACCCGGATCCCTGAAGAAAGTGGCCGATATGGGGTATAAATACATGGAACTGGCCGGATATGCCGACGGGAAATTCTATGGTTACTCCCCGGCTGACTTCCGTAAACTGGTGGAAGACCTCGGGATGGAGATTCTGAGCAGCCATACCCAGGTGGAAGCCACAGGAATTACTTTGGAAAACGCCAGGAAGATGGCTGAAGACCACGCCCTGCTGGGAGTTAAATACTGTGTGCAACCCTGGGTCGTACCTGAAGCAAGAACAACCATCGCCAGTTATCAGAAAATGGCAGCCGACTGGAATCAGGTAGGACAGATCATGAAAGAAAACGGAATCCAGTTTGGTTATCACAACCATAATTTCGAATTCAATACGGTGGAGGGTAAAATCCCTTATTTCGATGTGTTCATGACTGAACTCGACAAAGACCTGGTCACCATGGAAATCGACCTGTTCTGGGCTACCAAGGCTGGTCAGAATCCGGTGGATATTTTCAACAAATATCCAGGCAGGTTCCAGCTGTTCCATATGAAGGATATGTTCACCCATGAGGAGCCTTTCTTCACGACCGACGGTGTAGAGGACTTCGCCCCGGTAGGTGCCGGAGTAATCAATTTTAAAGAGATCCTGGCAGCAAAGGATATTGCCGGAATGAAATATATGATCGTTGAACAGGACCGGACCAAAGATGGTCTTCCTTTTGATGCGATTCAGACCAGCATCACCAATCTGACCACCAAAATATTGGTCTGATTCCGGTTTTTTCTCTGACAGTAGTGCAGGATAAGCTGATGCAAAAGTGGATATGCGTCAGCTTATTTTTGTTATTGAAGGCTGTTTGTCTGTTAATTTTATCAAATCGAAATTTCATTTTCCCCGACATCCCGATTTATTCTCTAAATTTGTAAACAATCAGTTAAATGCAGATTATTGACAATCATAATATCTAATAATTATGGCAATCATTTTTGAAGAAAGGCTCAGTTACCATCCCGAAGATTTCAAAAATTATGGAACTGAGCGGATCAGGAAGGAGTTTCTGGTTGAAAGGATCATGGATCCTGATCACATATGCCTGGTCTATTCCCATATCGAAAGGTATATCACAGGAGGAGCCATGCCGGTAAAAGGCGAACTGGTGCTGGAAACCATGGATGCGCTGAAAGCTGATTATTTTCTGGATCGCCGTGAACTGGGGATCATCAATATCGGAAATACAGGGTCAGTCCTGGTGGAGGATACCGAATACGTGCTGCATAACAAGGAGGCACTTTATGTGGGTAAGGGCAATAAGAAGGTGGTATTCAGGTCGGCTGATCAGGCAAAACCGGCCAAATTTTATCTGAACTCGGCACTGGCACACAAGGAATTCCCAGTGGCTCATATCACACTTGACAGAGCAAGGGTGATCAAAACGGGATCACTGGAGACCTCCAACGAAAGGCAGATCAACCAGCTGATCATTAACCAGCTAGTTCAGACCTGTCAGTTGCAGATGGGGCTGACGGAACTGAAGCCGGGATCGGTATGGAACACCATGCCTCCACATACCCATTCACGCCGGAATGAGGTCTATTTCTATTTTGAGGTGCCGGAAGGACAGGCAGTTTGTCATTTCATGGGGCAGCCTCAGGAAACCCGGCATATCTGGATGAAAAATGAGCAGGCCGTATTATCTCCCAGCTGGTCGATTCATTCAGCTGCCGGAACCTCCAATTACTCCTTTATATGGGGAATGGCTGGCGAAAATCTGGATTATGCAGATATGGACGGTGTTAAGCCCGATGAACTGAGATAAATCTGACCGGATGACCCCTCAGAGATCATGCAGGTTAACCTCACGGGGCAGTCCTGAAGTCGGATTCAAAATGCACTATGATATAATCTGAAAACTATATAATTATGACTGAGTTATTTGATCTTACCGGGAAAGTGGCCCTGATTACTGGAGGAACACATGGTATCGGGATGGCTATTGGAAAAGTATTGGGAAGTGCTGGAGCGAAGATATGTGTGAATGATCTTATGCAATCACGCCTTGATGAGGCAAAAAATCAATATGCAGAAGCTGGTATTGATGTATTCACCCTGGTTTTCGACGTGACAAAGGAAGAAGAGGTGGATGCCGGAATTTCTCTGATCGAAAAAGAGGTGGGTCCTGTCGATATCCTGGTGAACAATGCAGGGATTATTAAAAGGATACCCATTCTGGATATGCCGGTTGCCGATTATAAGCAGGTGATTGAAGTCGACCTGGTAGCTCCGCTTATTGTCAGTAAAAGGGTGGCTCCCGGGATGATTGAGAGACGCTCCGGGAAGATCATCAATATGTGTTCCATGATGAGTGTGTATGGCAGGAATACTGTTTCTGCCTATGCTTCAGCCAAGGGTGGTTTGAAGCTGCTGACTGCCAATATGTGCTGCGAGTGGGCAAAATACAATATCCAGATAAACGGGATCGGACCCGGATACATTGCCACTTCACAGACTGCTGCCATTCGTGAAGGGAATCACCCTTTCAATGACCTGGTTATGACCAGGACACCGGCGGGCCGGTGGGGTGAACCCGAAGATGTAGGAAATGCCGCCTTGTTCCTGGCATCAAAGGCCAGTGACTTCGTTAACGGCCATATTCTCTTCGTTGACGGCGGCATCCTGGCAAACTTTGGTTATGTTAAAGGTGAGAATGACTTATAAAAGTTAACCTTATTTCAGGATTTCAGGGATGGTAAGGCCATGTCCTTCCATTCCTTATTATAATGTATGTCGGGCTATGAAAAGAGATTTGATTTTTCTGTTTTTGGTTGTTCTGTTGCTTCCCTCTTGCAGAAAACAGACCGGATGGGTGATTGAAAATACACTGCAGATGGAGAGACCTGACGAAATCATCATCCTTACCCGTAATGAAGTGGCTTCCAAGTTGGCTATCCCGGGTGACAAGGTTCCGGTTTTTTACATGGGTAATAAACTGTTGCCCTCGCAGGTGGATGATATGGATAGGGATGGAAAATGGGATGAAGTGGTCATTCTCGTGGACATGGCCCCCTCGGCTTCACAGAAAATGATCATCTCCTTTGTGGAACCATCCCAATATCCTGTATTTGAAAAAAAAACCAATCTCAGACTGGGAATCCTCCAATCCGATTCCACCTATGCTGAAGTGGATCAATACTTTGCTCCCTCCTGCAGAGACTCTTTTCGTGTCATTGCCCAGGCGGAGAGTGTAAACTGGGAAAACGATAAATTCGGATTCAGGACTTATTTCGACTGCCGCAATGTGAAAGACCTGTTTGGAAAGCGGAAGCCGGTCATGGTCATTGACAGCCTGGACCAGCCGGGATTCCCGGGATACCATGAACTGGCCGACTGGGGGATGGATGTGCTGCATTGCGGAAGCTCTCTGGGATCAGGAGGATTGGCATTGCTGAAAAACGACTCTTTATACCGTTTGGGCTCAACTGATGTGTTTGAATATCAAAAGATTACGGAAGGAGCTGTTCGCTCTGTGTTCGAATTGCGTTACAAAGGATGGCAGGTTGACAGCCTGAGGCTGGAGGCAGTGGAAAGGATTTCCGTTTTTCCTGGGAAATATTGGTTCCAGTCTGAAGTATCCGTAAAAGGGCTACCTGCAGGTGCCGAAATCGTTACAGGTATCGTCACCAGCAAATTGACCAGGCAGCCCTTTGAATTCCGTGAAAGCGGATTCACCTGTATCGGGACTCACGATGTCCAGTCACTGAATAACGATGAGTTGGGAATGGCCGTCCTGGTACCTGAGAATGAAACGGGAAAAACCGGCCGTACCACGGATATTGACTATTTTGCCAAGGGATTCCGGACTGTAAAGGAGAAAAACTTCAGTCAACTGATCAGTCAGACATATTACATTTCTCAGAAAGCAGCCGACAACCAACCTTCAAAACACTGGTTTGCCGCTGTATGGGGACTGGAGAATGCTCAGTGGAAAACCGAAGAGGGATTCAGACTCTATCTGAAGAGAGAAATGGAAAAACTGGCGAATCCGCTGGTGATTAAAGGATTGAGTGGCAATTAGGAATGGTGGTATCCGTCTATTGCCTTCTTGACCGATCCATATTTCAGCAAAAGTTCACGTGCAGCCGAGGGATCCAGTTTTAATTCTTCCACCAGCATTCTTGTACCCCGGGCAATCAGCTTGGAATTGGTCAGCTGCATGTTTACCATTTTGTTGCCTTCAACTCTGCCCAGTTTGATCATGATGGTGGTGGTAATCATATTGAGGATCAGTTTCTGGGCCGTGCCTGCTTTCAGCCGTGTGCTTCCGGTTACAAATTCAGGCCCTACAATGGCTTCAATGGGAAATTCAGCCGTTTGGGCAATTCTGGATCCCGGGTTGCAGGTGATACAGCCGGTGAGCAAACCCTCTTCCCTTGCACGCTGCACCCCGCCGATCACATAGGGAGTGGTGCCCGAGGCAGCAATACCGATCACCGTATCCAGAGGTTTGATATTGAAGGCTTTCAACTCTTCCCAGGCTTTCCCCGGATCGTCTTCCGCATTTTCCACTGCTTTTCGCAAAGCCACATCTCCTCCTGCAATGAGACCGATAACCAGGTTTTCGGGAACACCAAAAGTCGGGGGAAGCTCAGAAGCATCCAGAACACCCAGCCTTCCGCTGGTGCCGGCTCCAAGATAGAATATCCGGCCTCCTTCTTTCATCCGTTCAATGATTCTGACCACCAGTTGTTCGATTTGGGGAAGTGCTTTTTTAACAGCCCGGTGGACCTTGGCATCCTCCCGATTGATACTGGAAATCAGTTCCATCACACTCATCTTTTCCAGGTTGCTGAATTTGGATGGTGTCTCGGTGATGCTCAGTGTAAACTTATCGTTACCGTTCATGAATGATCCTTTCACCTGCAAAATTAAACTAATTTGGTCATACTTTTCCCTGAAAAGGATGCCGATTTAAAATATGGAAATCAGCCAGACCCTCTATCGGGTCCTGAATGATCTTCCCAATTGTGAGTCCCAAAGTAGAGGCAGCCTCTTTAAGGATATCACTGAAATAGTAGGCGATACTTCCCGTAAAATGAATCGGAAAGCTTTCAGCAGCAGGATATTGCATCACATTCCTTCTGAAAAAGGAGATAAATTCATTGAAAACCATCTCTTTTAAACCGGGTTCTGAAATGTGGTTGAAAATGAACCTTGAAAACTGTGCAGCATACCGGTTGGGAAAAGGTTTCCTGTACATATTATCCATGATTTCGGCCTGAGTAACCTGATTTTCTGTATAAAAGGCTTCCACCAACGATGCCGGCAACTGTTTTTTCAGTACATCGGACAATAGTTTTCTGCCCAGGATGCCGCCACTGGCTTCATCTCCCAAAAGGAATCCGAGCGGGGAGACATTTTGCACCACATTCTTACCGTCGTACAGACATGAATTGGATCCAGTACCCAAAATGCAGGCTATTCCGGGCTGATGGCCACAGAGGGAACGGGCTGCCCCGGTCAGGTCGCTTTCCACCTCGATCTGTCCCGCATTGAAAAACCGGAATAATGCATTCTTTACTATCTGATTCACAGGGACACTGGTACAACCGGCCCCGTAAAAATAAATGGCTTCCACTCCCTGAATTCCTGTCGGGAATTCGTTCTGCAGTTTTCTGAGAATTTCCTCTTCCCGTTCATAATAAGGATTAATCCCTGCGGTAAGTATAATCTCTTTGGTGTTTTTTTCATCATCAGTGAGGCACCAGGTTGTCTTGGTAGAACCACTGTCTGCAATAAGTATCATATTAATGCTGTCGGTAATCTGAGTCAAGCTGCAAAGATAGGAACGAGATCTGGATATCAAATATATTTTAGAGTATATATGTTGAAACACGGTCAGCTTGATTAACTTTGCTTCAGTACAACTGAAAACAGAAATAGAAATGAGTCTCAGAATCAATTGTTTTGTTGCGGGTGGAGATATGGCAGACGTGAGTCTTACCGTGCAGGAGCTGAAGGATTCATCCTGTACGGAAGATGTTTTTGTATTGGATATGGGAAGTGCTGTTCAAAACGGGGCGGTAAGGGTGCTGTCAGGACACCCTTCTTTCCTGGCTACGCAGACTTTAAGGGCTGTTTCTGATCAGGCAACTACCCCATATATTTTGCTTTATATCCAGTCATTGCCATTGAGACCGGGGCCCTGGGCTATCGAACGGATGCTCCAGGTGGCAGTTGACACGGGAGCGGGAATGATCTATTCCGATTATTATGCCCTGAAAGAAGAACGGCTACAGCCTAATCCTGTTATCGATTACCAGATTGGTAGCCTGCGTGATGATTTCAGTTTCGGATCACTCCTGTTATTCAGGACAGATGCATTCAAAGAGGCGGTCGCGCGGATGGATCATGAATTCAGGTATGCCGCACTTTATGACTTAAGACTGAAATTATCTGAAAAATTCGCTATTTGCAGGATACCCGAATATCTCTATACGGAGGTGGAGACCGATGTGCGAAAATCGGGTGAAAAACAGTTTGATTATGTAGATCCCAAAAACCGGCAGGTACAGATTGAAATGGAGGAAGCCTGCACCCTTCACCTTAAAAGCATAGGGGGTTGGCTGAAACCTGAATTCCGGGAAATAAATCCGGCTGAGGGAGAATTTCCTTGTGAAGCTTCCGTGATCATTCCGGTGAAAAACCGGGCAAAAACTATTGAAGATGCGGTAAGGTCGGTTTTCAGTCAGAAAACTGCTTTTAATTTTAACCTGATCGTGGTCGACAACCATTCCACGGATGGGACCACTGAAATCCTGAAACAACTCGCTTCAGAAGACAACCGCCTGGTTCACCTGATCCCGGAAAGAAATGACCTGGGGATTGGGGGATGCTGGACATCTGCTGTGGTGGATCTCCGGTGTGGAAAGTTCGCCGTTCAGCTTGACAGCGATGACTTGTATATCAGCGAAAGGGTTTTGCAAACCATTGTGGACTGCTTTTATGCTGAAAAATGTGCTATGGTCATTGGTTCTTACCAGATGGTTAACTTCAGACTGGAGGTTATTCCTCCCGGCATTATTGACCATAAGGAATGGACACCGGGTAACGGCCCCAACAATGCGCTTCGAATCAATGGATTGGGCGCCCCCAGGGCATTTTATACCCCGCTGCTCAGAGAGACCAGGTTACCCAATACCAGTTATGGAGAAGATTATGCCGTGGGGTTGCGTTTATCCCGGAATTACCGGATAGGTCGCATCTATGAGCCGCTTTACCTTTGCCGCCGGTGGGATGAAAATTCGGATTCTTCTTTGGATATTCTCAGGTTAAACCATCATAACCTATATAAAGACAGGCTCAGGACCATTGAATTGCTGGCCAGGATCGCCCTGAACCAGGGTAACTGCTGAATAGGATACAACTTAGGATCTCACGGCGGCCATCATCAGGAAAAAAAGGACAATGGAGACCGCTCCTGCAAGCACCTTCAGAATGGCGCCGTATTTTTTCCGGAATACTTCACCCAGCAAGGCACCTAGTGCAATGAGTCCGTTATAGGCCAATACCCAGTAAAAGGGAAGCAACTTTCCTTCCACAGGCAGTTCGTCGGGTGTAAACAGTTCATCTATGGAAAGGTTTTCCGATATCTCCAGCATTTTTTCCGGAATCATCAGCCCGGCAAAGATGGCCCACGCGGCGAAAATCCCGAGAGCAACCAGTATCCCTGATCCGATGATCCCGAAGACCGGTTTTTTTTCCACCCAGCCATACACCATCACAGTGATGGCTGCAAAAATCGCCCATTGCGGTATGGTTAATACGGTATAATTGCTGATCATTTCCGGACTGTTAAGAATTCAGGATCAAAGTTAATCGATTTAAGGATTCCAGCGAACAGACCGTGCGAGATTGCTATTTTTGCCCCATAAAGAATGACTGTTTTGAAAAAACTGGAAATTGATCAGCGGGCCAGGGGGCTTATTTTTGATCTGGATGGAACCATTGCCGATACCATGCCCATTCATTATATTGCTTATCGCACCATACTCAGAAAACTCGGGGTGGAAATGACTCCCGGTTTTTTTCTGACCATGGCCGGTATGCCGGCTCATATGACCATCTATAAAATCAATGAGGTTTTTGGTACCAGTCTCGATCCTGATCTCTTCGGTCAGATGAAGGAGGAGGAGTATGAGCGGAATATGAAACTGATGAAGCCCATCGATCCGGTAGTTGATCTGATCCGCGAATACCATGGTAAACTTCCTATGGCTGTGGGCACTGGCGGATACCAGAGATTGGCCTGGAAATCGCTCGAAATTCTTGGATTGAAGGATTTCTTTTCGGTCGTGGTTTCATCGGATGATGTGCAAAACCATAAACCTCACCCGGAAACATTTCTGAAATGCGCGGAACGTATGGGTGTGGAACCCCGTTTCTGCCAGGTCTTTGAAGATGGCCGCTTGGGTTTGGAAGCAGCCGCTTCTGCCGGTATGATGGTCACTGATGTGACGGCATACTATGAGGTTACCATCGGAAGAGAGTTTTAAATTTCTGCTGATCCCTGCGACTTTCACCCTTATCCGGAAAAGGCTGTTTCCCTGCCGGCTGTATCCATGTCAAAGAGCTAAAATCTTAAGTCCGGATTTTTATATTTTTGTATTCAGTCATAACTATTTGATTCAACCTTTCATTTTCTTCTTTTATCCGGATTATGGAATTTAAAATTGTTTCCGATTATCAGCCGACAGGAGATCAGCCCGAAGCCATCCGACAGCTGGCCGAAGGCATTGGTAACGGGGAGAAATTTCAGACCTTGTTGGGGGTGACCGGTTCGGGTAAAACCTTTACCATGGCCAATGTGATCGAAAAGGTGCAGCGGCCGACCCTGATCCTGAGCCACAATAAAACCCTGGCTGCCCAGCTGTATGGTGAGATGAAGCAGTTCTTTCCGGAAAATGCCGTGGAATATTTTGTCTCATATTACGACTATTACCAACCTGAAGCCTATATTCCGGTCCGCGATATCTATATTGAAAAAGATCTGTCCATTAATAAGGATATAGAAAAGCTCCGGTTGAGCGCAACGTCTTCCCTTTTATCGGGCCGCCGGGATGTGATAGTGGTAAGTTCTGTCTCCTGTCTATACGGGATCGGGAATCCGGAAGATTTTCACGCCAACGTCATCACCCTTGAAACCGGTCAGAAAATAGGACGCAATGCGGTTCTCCACCGGTTGGTGGATGCACTCTATTCCAGGAGCGAGGTTGATTTTGAACGGGGTAATTTCAGGGTAAAAGGGGATACCATCGATATTTTCCCTGCCTATGCCGACGAAGGGATACGGATTGTTTTCTGGGGTGATGAAATTGAAGAGATTTCAACTTTTGACACCCTTACCGGGATGAACATAAGGTCGATGGATGTGGCCACCATTTATCCGGCCAATATCTTTGTGACTACCAAAGAAAGGTTACAGCAAGCTATCCGGCAGATTCAGGACGACCTGGTGTTGCAGATCGAATTCTTTAATTCAACAGGTAAATATTTGGAAGCCAAAAGGATACAGGAAAGGGTGGAGTATGATATGGAGATGATGCGGGAGTTGGGATATTGCCCGGGCATTGAAAATTACAGCCGTTATTTTGACGGGCGTTCACCCGGTACCCGTTCATTCTGCCTGCTTG
>CAYWTT010000074.1:0-11550 GCA_964461245.1 uncultured Prolixibacteraceae bacterium
GGTGCTGATGAGGATCTCAAGATTTTACAACATCAAAATCACCTGGAATGATGTAAAAGGCCGAAAAATTTCGGGGAAACTTGATCTGAAAGATGACTATCAACGGGTGTTGAATGCCCTGGCATTGATTTCGGGTGGAAATTATACGGAAAAAGATGGAGAAATCTACTTTAGGATAAACTGAAAAAAAAAGAAAAGAAGAAGCTGGTTAAAAGTGCCAACCATAACCAGCTTCTAAAGTGAAACATGACTTAATAGTCACATTTATTAATTAACGATTCAAATTTATGAAAAAAAAGTGGGAAAATGATGTCTCACCATTTAAAGGAGACGTCAGGAAAATTATGTTAATTATGAGATTGGCGGTCCTATTAACATTTGTGCTTACCTGGTCGGTTACGGCAGGAACGTATTCTCAGAATGCGAGATTGAATCTGTCGGTTGAAAATGCCGCCATTGAACAGGTGTTGCAGGAAATCGAGCACAGCAGTAAGTTCATTTTTGTGTATGAGAGTGGCACACTGGATAAGTCGTTAAAACGATCGATCTATGTTAAAAATGAGACCATTGATGCCATATTATCACAATTGTTTGAAGGAACAGATGTAAACTTCAGGATTGATGACCGGCAAATTTTGTTGTATAAAAAGGATAGTTTTCTGAACACCCTTGAACGACCTGACGCTCCTTTGGTTCAGACACAGCAGCCCAAACCGGTTTCCGGAAAAGTCATCGATTCTTCAGGAAATGTCTTACCCGGGGTAGCTGTTGTGATAAAAGGTACCAACAAAGGTACTGTCACCGGGATAGATGGGAAATATATGCTGGCCGATGTCCCAGCTGATGCGAGAACGTTGGTCTTTTCCTTTATCGGGATGAAAACCCAGGAAGTTCAAATAGATGGGAAAACGGTAGTGAATGTGAAAATGGTGGAAGAAACCATAGGCATAGAAGAAGTAGTGGCCATTGGTTATGGCACCGCACGCCGCAAGGATATAACCGGTTCCGTGTCGTCAGTCGGCGGTACGACACTAAAAGATGTACCGGTAACGTCTGCCGCCCAGGCTATTGCAGGACGCATGGCTGGAGTGCAGGTTACAAAAACTGAAGGTTCTCCTGATGCAGAGATTAAAATCCGGGTACGCGGCGGTGGCTCCATTACCCAGGACAATTCTCCCTTATATATTGTGGATGGCTTTCCTGTGGATAACATCACCAATGTGGCTCCTGCCGACATTGCTTCAATCGATATCTTAAAAGATGCCTCTTCAACAGCAATTTACGGTGCCAGGGGGGCGAATGGTGTCATCCTGGTTACGACAAAAGGAGGAAGCGATGGGAAGGGCAAGGTCAGCTACAATACCTACTTTGGAGTAAAGGAAGTGACAAAGTCGCTCGATGTGATGTCTCCTTACGATTATGTGTTCTACCAGTACGAGAGAAGAGCCGTAGAGCAAATGAGAGCGACAAACGAGTTGGAAAGATACTACGGCGATTTTTTGGATTTCGATTTATACAAAAAAATGCAGGGGACGGATTGGCAGGATAAGATGTTTGGACGTACCGGCACAAGCAAATATCACAACCTTGCTTTTTCGGGCGGATCAAAAAGCTTCAAATACAATATCAGCCTTACGCAGAATGACGAGAAAGAAGTTATGCTTGGTTCGGGTTATTCGCGGACGAACTTTACCGTAAAGACCTTCCATAAAATCAATGACTGGTTGACAATTGACCTGAATACCCGTTTATCAGATACGAAAGTGAAAGGTGCGGGCACTTCGTCCAACAGCCGGCTGTACCATACCATCCAGTTTCGTCCCGTGGATGGATTAATGGATTTTGTGGACAGCAGTGTGACGGATGAAGATTTTGAAGCAACGAACTCATCCATTGTCAATCCAGTCGATCAGACCAACGATGATTACAGAAGGGTTAAGGACCTGGCCTTCTATTTTAATGGTGCTGCAACCATTCGTTTGTCAAAAAACCTGAACTACCGTTTTGAATATGGAACCCAGTACGGGCAAGAGACTGAAAACCGTTTTTACGGGATCAACACAACGAATGTGAATCTGTATGGCTACCAGCCCATAGTCGCAATCACGAAAAACGACATTAAAGGATACCGCCTGGCAAACATATTAACCTATAGCAAGCGGGATTTCCTTCCGGGAAACAACGTGACGATCATGGTCGGGGAAGAACTGAACTATTATAAAAGAGAGCGCCTTATTGCCTCAGCGAAGTATTTTCCCATGTACATTGATGCAAAGACAGCATTGACCAATATGAGTCTTGGAACGGCCGATCCAATTTCGACTACAGATTTTCCGCCCAATAAAATATCGTCATTCTTTGGCCGTTTAAACTACGACTATAAAGGAAGATACCTGGTTTCAGCTACTTTCCGTGCCGATGGATCCAGTAAATTTGCACCCGGCAACCAATGGGGATTTTTCCCCTCGGCCGCGCTGGCGTGGCGTCTTTCTGACGAAAAATTCATGGCTGAAACAAAAAGTTGGCTGTCCGATCTGAAGCTGAGGGCCAGCTATGGGGAGTCGGGAAACAATCGGATCACGGATGATGCGTGGAAAAAAACCTTCTCTATTACCTCTGGTGGCCTGACCGTCAATGGGGACGGCGACGGAGCAATTCCCACACCGATCATCCTTCCCGGAAGTATCCTTTCAAATCCTGAACTGAAATGGGAAACAACCATAACCCGTAATATCGGACTGGATTACAGCTTGTTCAGGCAAAGGATCAGCGGCTCTGTCGAATTGTACAAGAATACGACGAAAGACTTGCTGATTAAAGCAACCATCCCATCAAGTTCGGGATATTCTACCCAATGGCAGAATATCGGGCAAACGTCAAACCGGGGAATTGAAATCACATTGAATTCCCTCCTCGTTGAGAAAAAAGACTTCCAGTTATCTGCTTCGTTCAACATTGGCTTCAACCGGAACCGTATTGACAATTTGGGAGAAGTCGGAAGTTGGGAACAAACGGCACGTTGGATTGTCACCGGCGGACCGGCGGGCGATTATCTGATCAAAGAGGGAGGACAGGTTGGTCAGATGTATGGCCAGGTAACCGAAGGGATGTATTCTTTCGACGACTTTGACTATGTGGACAATAAGTACATATTAAAAGAGGGCGTGGTGAATAATGGTTTGCTGGGAGGAAGTTACAAGTTAATGCCGGGTGCCCTGAAACTGAAAGACCAAAATGGCGATTTTCTCATTGATGGCAAAGACAAGGTGATTATAGGCAATGCCAATCCAAAGCATACAGGGGGAATAACACTGACAGCACAATTCAGGGGATTCGATTTGTCGGCTTTCTTTAATTGGGTATACGGCAACGATATCTACAACGCAAATAAGTTGTTCTGCACAGCAGCCTATGCAAATTATCCGTACAATAATCTATTGAACGTGATGAACCTGGAGAACCGCTTTAGCTACATCGACAAATCGAACGGAAATGTGATCACTGATCCGGCACAACTGGCCGAAATGAATAAAAAGGCGACTATTTGGTCTCCTTTAATGAACAACATTCCCTTACATTCCTGGGGCGTTGAAGACGGGTCTTTCCTTCGTCTGAACACATTAACAGTCGGATACTCTTTGTCCGCAAGTCTTTTGTCGAAAATGAGAATCTCAAAGCTAAGAGTATATGCATCCGCATATAACCTGTGGACCTGGACAAACTACTCGGGTTATGACCCTGAAGTCGATGCCATGCGCTCAACCCCGTTAACCCCAGGCATTGACTGGTGTGCTTATCCAAGAAGCCGTTCTTTTAACCTCGGTTTGAATGTTGAATTCTAAAAATTAATGAAAATGAAGCGATACGTTAAATTCTTTTGCTATATCCTGCTCTCTCTTTCGGTGGTTTCGTGTGAGGATTATCTGGCCACTGAATCCAAATCAACCTTAACAGAGGAAACGACTTTTGGAAATCTCGATTTTGCAACAAAAGCAGTATACGGTGTCTATGAGCAACTGACTTCAAACCCGTTGTATGATTATAACTTTATGTTCTATAAAACGGACAATGACGTTGAGGTAAACTGGGGCGCCAATAATGGGGCCGTGTACAACATTTCTCATTATGCCGCAACCGAAGGAACCAACTATCTGCAACAGGTCTGGAATGATTTCTATTCGGGGATTGAAAAGGCACACCTTTGCATCGATAATCTTCCGAAGAGCGCTCTTTGGGAAGGTGAACATGCCAATGAGGCGCGTCGTCTGTATGGAGAAGCGGTCACTTTGAGAGCCTATTTCTATAGTGAGCTGATCCATCATTGGGGTGATGTCCCATTTAAGACGAAGTCGACCCAGGCCGGAGATGAATTCAACCTTCCAAAAACCGACCGGGACTCCATTTATGAGTTTCTGATCCAGGATATGAAAGAAGTGGAGGATTATGTTCCGTGGATGAGCAAGACCCAGACTACAGAACGGATAAATAAAGCTTTTGTTAAAGGCTTGCGGGCCAGAATGGCTTTGGCTTATGCTGGTTATTCGCTTCGGAACAAAACCTTTGAAACCAGGAGGGGCAGACATTGGGAGGAATATTATAAAATTGCCAGACAAGAATGTAAAGAAGTCATGGACAGCGGGGAACACCAGTTTAATCCGAATTTCGAGAACATCTTTAAAAACCTTCATACTTACACCATGGATTTGACCTAGCGGGAAATCCTCTTTGAAATTGCTTTTGGCCGCTTACTGTCAAGGGGCCGGGTCGCAGAAAGTTGGGGGATCGCTCATAATGTGACATATGATAAAAAATATGGCAGGGCTCCTTCAAGGCTGAGTGTTCCTCTTACCTATTATTATTCGTTTGATCGAAGCGATATCCGGAGAGATGTATCAGTCGAAATGTACAGCTATAGCGGCTCAGGTGTGAATGCAGGCATACAATTGCTGGCGTCCCCCAATGCCCTGGGGTGGTGTAAATTTCGCAGGGAATGGATCAATCCTTCCCTGGGAGGGGACATGAGTGCGGCGACTTTTACTGGGGTAAACTGGCCGATGATGCGTTATTCCGATATCGTACTGATGTATGCAGAAACCGAAAATCAGCTGAACGGTCCAACAAAGGCTGCCAAAGATGCATTGGCTTCAGTCAGAAAAAGGGCCTTTCCTGAAGGGATGTGGGCGTCAAAAGTAACTCACTATGTCGATTCTGTTTCGGCAAGCAAGGATGCCTTTTTCAATGCTATTGTCGATGAACGCGGTTGGGAATTTGGTGGAGAGTGTATCCGCAAGCAGGACCTTGTCAGGTGGAACCTGCTGGGTACCAAAATCAACCAGATGAAAGCAGATATGAAAAAAATCTGCGACGATGATGAGTCGTATATTTATCACGACAAAGTACCGACTAATATCTTCTGGAAGCGAAATGCAGACGGAGAAACCATTGATATCCTGAATCCCGATTACCGTTTGCCGGCAACTGCCATTTCAGGTTACACCCGTTCAGGCTGGGTGCCACTCTATACTGCTGCTGACAAGGCAAAAATACTATCAAACGTGACAAATGTGGCTAACGGGTATAATGCCGCTAAAAACAACCATTTACAGCCCATTTATATTGATCTGATCACCGCAAGTAACGGCGTGTTGAGCAACGATCAGATTCCATAGCCCAGACTCAAAGAAACGGAATCATGTATATTACAATTAATAATATGAATAGTATGGAAAGAAATAAATATAGTATAATCAAGTTGTTCATGATGATGTTGTGCCTTCCCCTGTTCCTGATTTCATGCGAAGAGGACAACAACATCGATAATACCCCAGAACGGTTATTTCGCCCGGCTTTGCTTACTGCCGGAGTTAACGGGAATCAGGTGAGACTGACCTGGATACCTATTGCGAATGCATCTTACAGCCTTGAGATCAGCCGCGACAGCCTTTTGTTTTCAACCGATCTTCAGGTCATCCCTTTGGATGGCGTCGATGAATACACGGTGGAAGATTTGTGGAGTGATACCATTTATTCTGCCCGGATAAAGGCACTGAGTAAAATCAGCACGATAAAGGATTCAGAATACGAAACGGTTACGTTCCGCACAGGAATCGAAAATATCTTTTATGCAGTTGCTGCAACTGATATTGGTACAGACCAGGTTTTACTGCAATGGGACAAAACGAAAACCGTTTCAGGAATAGTCGTGTCGACTGGGGGTGCAGCAGATATCGTCATTCCTCTATCTGCTTCAGATGCAGGTCAGAAGCTTATTACCGCGCTGAAAGCAGCTACATCTTATACCTTCAAAATATACTTTGGGGAGATGCTCAGGGGTACGGTGTCGGTAAAAACCAAACCGTAATTCTTTCTCTGAAAACAGATAACGCTGAAACACCAGCGTTATCTGTGTGATTAATGCTTCCGTGGATAGTAATCTCCTGATTACCAGTCCATCTGGATGGGTTTCTTTTCTCTTTCATGAAGCAGATGCCTCTGCTTATAAAAAATAAGACTGCGCTGATTTCTAGTCAAAATCTGTGTGATAACCGCAAATATGAAAGAAATGTTTTTTGCCACAGCTATTCTGTCCGTTTTAATATCGTGCAGTAATAACGAATCAACCGAAACAGAAAAGCCCCATCCTGAAAAAGAAGGGGTCCGCACGCTTTCTGATGTGAATGCAAAGGCTGAAGCGCTAAAGGCCGAAATCCTGAATTCGGCTTCAGAAACCGGTATGACTGCCGGAACCGTTTATTACGTTTCAAATGGCGGGAGTGATTTGAATAGCGGAAAATCATCCAGGACAGCCTGGGCGACACTTTCAAAAGTGAGTAATGCCGATTTGAAAGATGGAAATACTGTGCTTTTTGAGCGTGGAGGAACCTGGCGGGGAAGCCTGACTGCCAAAGCGGGTGTGACCTATTCGGCTTACGGGAGTGGCGATAAGCCTGAAATATTTGGCTCACTTCAAAACTATTCAGTCCGTGAAAAATGGAAGGGAACCGGTACCCCGAATGTGTATGTCTATGATCAGGTATTCAGCAACGATGCAGGAGTCCTTGTTTTTAACGGGGGAGAGTTTTATACCTGCAAAAAAGTTGTTGGCCTGGATGGTTTCACAGGGGATATCAGTCAGCTTAAGAACGATCTCGAAATGTTCCACGGCCTAACCGACAAAAAGATCTATCTGTACTCAGACAAGGGGAATCCGGCCGATCGCTTTTCGTCTATCGAGTTTTGTTTGAAAAATCACATCATCCGGGTTGAGGGAGACAATGTGGTTATTGATAACCTGTGCCTGAAATTTGGGGGAGCGCATGGAATCAGTTCCGGATCGCGTAATGGACTGAAGGTGACCAACTGTGAACTGGGGTGGATTGGAGGATCGATTCAACGGGAAACAACCCGCTACGGCAACGCGGTGGAGATATATGGAGCATGCCGTGATTATGTCGTCGACCATTGTTATATCCATCAGATTTATGATGCGGGGATAACCCACCAGTACAAAAATTCCAACTCAACACAAACCGTTACCATGGAAAATGTCACATACAGCAATAACCTGATCGAGTATTGTTCCTATTCCATTGAGTATTTCCTTGATCAGCCGCTGTCGGAAGGAGACTTGATGAGAAATATTTCTTTCACAAACAACATCTGCCGTTATGCCGGTTACGGTTTTGGATGGCAAAGGCCCAACAAGGTAGCCAGGCATATACAAGGCGGCTGGCTGGGGGGCAAACGGAAGTACCCTGCTGAGAATTTCCGGATAGAAGGGAATATTTTCGACCGGAGTGTTGATGTCCTGCTTTCGGTAAGCGCGCTGAAAGAAGAGCATTTGCCAAGAATGGAGAATAACGTCTATGTCCAGGCTGCCGGTAAAAATTTCGGAATGGTGGGGGTGGAATATAAGCAGTATTACCCGTTTGATTCGAACATCGGGGCCCTGATCAAAGAAAAGGGAATTGACGGGAATCCTACCATTATTTTTGCTGAATAGCTGCCCGGGAAAACAGCCGGAGCCCCGAAATGATTATGCAATATTTAAAATGAAGCTTCATGAAAGATTTTCTTACGGTCATTTGTATTTTGCTGTTGTTTGTTAACTGTCGGGGGAATGATGTGGCGCAATCCCAAGATGTGACACACCCCGATGATTTTAGTGCTGAATTAAAGCGTATTGCGTGTATCCAGCTGAACAGCGTTCGCTCTGTTGCGGCGAAGGATAAAATTGTTTTTATCGTAGGTTCGGGAGAACTGGCTTCGGCTGATATCTCAGATCCGTATCATCCGAAAATATTGTCGAGGGTTCCTTTGGAAGGAGTCGGCTATGATATCGAGTTAAAAGGCGATTATGCTTTAGTGGCCTGCCGCATGGGAGGGATACAGGTATTTGATGTAAAAAATCCATCCTCAATCCGGTATCTCACAACCTACGATTCCATTGAACAGGCCACGGGTATCGCCATTAACGGGAATATTCTGATTTGCTGTAACCGTACGGTGGGTGTGGAAACAGTCGATATCCGCAATCCGGAAAAACCTGAATTTATTGGGAAAATTAAAACCTCTGAGGCACAGGGTGCCAAGACCAGGGGGAATTATGCCTATATCGGGGAGCACTATAAAAAGGCGATGACGATTTTGAATATTTCCAATCCGGCAAATCCCACAATAGTCAAATCGGTGGCTGTACCGGGTAATGCCTGGGGAGTTGCAATCAAGGGCGATTATGCTTACGTTGCCCACGGGCATGGCGGACACGGAGTTTCGGTAATTGATATCAGGAATCCCGAAAAGGCAAAGCTGGTGACCTCATACACGATTCCGACGGGTAATGAAACAAGGTCGCCCGATTGTTGGGAAGTTCAGATCAGCGGCAACAACCTGTTTTTTGCGAACGGATACGACGGGGTCTTTGTTTTTGATATCAGTGAACCTGAAAAGCTGAAACTTATGGCGTCGTACGCCGATGTGAATTACGCCCACGACCTGGCGGTCATTGACGATATGATCATCCTGGCAGACTACAAAAACGGATGCCAGCTCATTTCGGCCAAGGGACTGGCCGGCTCCCCACATCTGGAGATCGGTGCTCAGCCTGAAATTGTCCATGCCGGATATCAGCCTTATTCCCGGGAGGGAAGGATGACTAAATTGTTTTCAAAAGGACAGATCCATTCCTGTTTTCTGGATGACCGTTATATTTATATGGCATGCGGAACACAAGGACTTGAAATAGCCGACATTGCCGACCCCCGTAACCGGATTGCCAGATTCAAAACAGAAGGCACAGCCTATGATGTCGTGGTCTCCGGCAAAATTGCCTATTTGTCGTGTGGTGCGAAAGGACTTCATGCCATTGATTTAACCGATATCCGTAACCCCCGGTTGATAAGGACCATTGGAGCAGGACGGTTTTTAAATGACATGTGGATCAATAAAGGCCGGATCATCCTTCGGACTGATACCTGGGCAACTACCGGCTGCATCGACCTCTCCGATGAATTCAATCCTCACATATCAGCAAATGATTTACCGATAGAACATTTTATGCTTCAGGTAAGCGACGCTGCATTTAATGAAAATTATTTTGCTGCCGCTAATTCAAAGTCGCTTTTAGTATTGAAGTATACAAAAAGTCCTTTGTCCCTTGAGAAAATAACAATGATACAGGAACCGACAAACGGAGTCGCTGTAAAAGATCATTACATCTACCGGACTTCCAGAAGTAAAAGTCTGCACGTGTATGATGTGAAAAATCCGCAGAATCCATATGAAGTTTTCGCGGAAAAGCTCCCAACAACTGCTTCCCAGTCTGAAAAGCTTTATATAGATGGCAGTAAGCTCTTTCTTGCCACCAATCAGTCTGTCATGATTTATGATCTGGCAGATGCGGACAAGCCAAAATTGACAAAGGAGATCGACATCCCGGGGATAGAAGGGAATTTTATCTACGGAAGGATTAAATCCCGGAATAACAAACTGTATGTGTGTACCGGCTATTCGGGGTTGTGGATCCTTGAGAATGAATCAAAATAAGGAAAAAGATGAAAATGCGTGAAAGGAATAAAAGGTCAGGATGGCTCTGTGTTCTGTTGAGTTTTTGCCTGATGAGCTTACATTGCAAAGAGCAGGAGGAGGCTGCGGTAAATTTTAAAGTGTACACGATCGGTGATTCGACCATGGCCAATAAAGCTGCAGACAAGTTTCCGGAAACCGGATGGGGACAGGTACTTTCCGGTTATTTTAACAGCAGCGTCACCGTGGATAATCGTGCAAAAAACGGAAGTAGCACAAAAACCTTTATAAACGAGGGGAGATGGCACGATGTGGCGGATGGTCTTTCTGCCGGAGATTATGTCTTTATCCAGTTTGGACACAATGATGAAAAAAAAGATGATACCTTACGGTACGCTGCTCCCCAAGGGCTTTATAAAAGCAACCTGGAGAAGTTTGTGAAAGAAACGCGGGCAAAAGGGGCAATCCCGGTTTTGTTTACTCCCATTCCCAGGCGGGCATTTAAAAACGGGAAATTATCAGAAACGCATGGGGAATATCCGGAAGTGGTTCGGCAGGTAAGCCGGGAGCTGGAGGTTGTACTGATCGATTTAAATCAATTGGGAACAGATTATGTCAACAACCTGGGAGAAGAACTTTCGAAAGAAACTTATTTGTGGGTGGATCCTTGCACGAATTATCCCGAGGGGAAGCAGGATAATACGCATTTATCAGAAAAAGGGGCTCATCAATTTGCGGGTCTTGTGATAAAGGACCTGAGAAATAAAATTCCTTCCCTGAGCTGCTTCATCATGGAAGAAAGCAGAAAATAGATCATCGTTAAAGTATTACCATCAGGCTTGACTAAATTACACCAGCACAAATGGATCGCAGAAACTCTATTAAAAAACTTGGATTACTTTCGGGCGGCATAGCCCTTTCTCAAAGTCTTTTCGGACAAACATCGCTGATTCAGAATAAGCGGAAAACCATTTTATTGTGTACGGGCATCCAATATGCCAATATGGGTGATCACGGCCATGTAACCGGGATTTTGAACCTGCTGACCATGTATTTGCCGGAAGCCAGAATTGTGCTATGGCCTAAAATCGATCTTCCTGAGTTTGATGAGTTAATTTCAGCGTATTGGCCGGATGTCCGGATTATCCATTCGAAAATGATCGATGGGGAGCCTGTGAATGAAGAAATCGGCAAAGTAGCAAAGCAGGTTGATTTTGTGATCGCGGGACATGGTGAGGAAACCGAGGTAAGTTGGGTTGCAAAAAACTTCCACAAGCCATACGGGATTTTCGGGGTCACCGTAGGTGTTCCTCCTGAGGGAACAAGAAAAGAATTTATTGATAACGCATCCTTTTATTTTACGCGGGAGACCGCGTCACTGGAGAATCTCAGAAAAGCAGGAGTCCGGTGTCCGCTTACGGACTTTGTTCCCGATGCCACTTTTGGCACCCATGTACAGAATAAACAGAAGGTTTCAGACTTTATGCGGGATCATGCCTTGAGAAACAAAAAATTTATTTGTGTGGT
>CAYWTT010000075.1:0-11363 GCA_964461245.1 uncultured Prolixibacteraceae bacterium
TCTGGAACTGGCCAACGACCTGATCAAAAATTACCGGGAGAAAAGCAGGTTGCTTTCTGCCTATCTCTGCCCGGCCGACCAGCGCATTCAGAACTTTCTCGACAATTATCTCAGCGAATTTAAGGATAAGATCCATCCGCGGCTTCCTTCAAATACGTTTATTATTGACAGTCACGGAATTGCCCGG
The DNA here is from genome assembly GCA_964461245.1 of uncultured Prolixibacteraceae bacterium. Lineage (GTDB taxonomy): Bacteria > Bacteroidota > Bacteroidia > Bacteroidales > Prolixibacteraceae > UBA1413. Next base: position 188 of record CAYWTT010000075.1, read on the forward strand.
GCACTTTCCCTGCCCCCCGACAAGGATGAGTTTTTTTCCGATATTATCAGTTCATACCGGATCAAACAGGGTGTTTTACATAATCCTAAAAACGACCGGAGGACAACAAAGGGGGTGTTTCACCTTGCTGAAGGAGGATTGCCGATACCTGATGATAAAAAATCGGTGCCGAAATATACCTTTGCCTGTCTTCTGAATGAAGCGCTCCATCCACCAAAGGAACTGATGCAGCTTCCTTTTACCTCCACCAGAGAACATAAGGCCGAAGTATTTGTCTCTCTCTTGCTGAAACCGGTGGTCTCCCCGGAAGTTCCCGGTTTTATTCCTGAAAAAAGGATGGAAATACGGTTTTTTGCTCCCGGGAACCTGGTCAGTAACCTCGATTTTGCGGAATCCATCTTCGGAAATGGAGGAGACCCTTTCCTGCCCGAGAATGATTCCGCCCTCGATATCGAAGGATGGACGGGTCACAGCGGGTGCATCATTCTGGCACCTCACCTAGTTAACCTCACCAAGAAGGAGGTCGGGCTGCCTCCATATGAGGAAGCTACCGATCGTCAGAAAAGAGACGGCATGTGCTGGAAAGATGAGAATGAAAAGTATAACGGAGGAAATGCCTTCAAGATCACCGCTCGGAACGAGGAGGGGATTATTGTTACAGTCATCGCCGACAATTATTTCGGCTACACCAAAAAGGAGGTAAAATCACATATAAGTTATTCGGCCAATCTCTTTGGAAATGCAGAGGAAGAACATGCCGGAGGGGCCGTGGCATTTCCGAGTTACAACCTGGGCGATGAGTTCCGTCCCGACAGCCAGATCAGGGAGAACGGATTGTCGTTCGAAAAAATGGTCGATATGTACGGTTCTTTCATGGAACTTCTGCCTGAAGGCCACGCTGTGGATAAAAATTATCCCAACATCTTTTATGTCCCCCAGGAATCTTACTTCAGCCTCATAGACCAGACCGTAAGCTGGAAGAAAGGAGAACAGCAGGTTTCCATCAGGCTGAATCCCCAGAATACCTACATCCTGCCATCGGGGTACAAAATCAGGATGGAAAAGAATCCTTCGGTACCCTCCTGGCGGCTGATCGGAACAGCCGCTGAAGGGACATTCTGTCATAAACCGTGCACTGTATCGGGAGGAGGTAAATCGGAAATCTCAAAATCAATTAACGATGCCATCCTATATGGTCCGTTTTTCACCGCCGATTTTGAAAACGATTTTAAGCGGGTGGAAGAGATTATCAATAAAGATTACAACAACAAATTCAGGGATCCCCGTCAGAACAAACGCAGCAGCAGACCATTGCTCAGCCCGGCCAGATCTTTGGGTTCGGTGATCAAGCTGCTTACCCCCTCGCCCACTCTCTATACCGATGAATACAACGCATGGCTGGAGGGTATTCCTCACTATATCAAAGGTCTGGTACATATTGTCAAACGTTTCTACAAACCGGAATGGGGGAATGACTGGAAGAAATATTTTTCCGTTGATATTATTGACGGAAAATTCGGGAATGAGCTGAAATTCCGGAACCGCAAAGTAGTGGCAAGTTACCTGCGCATCGGGTTGATGAATGACAAATCCTGGAGGACCTTTAAACTCCGGCAGGATTTCCTGGCCGCCCACAAGCTGCAAATGGAGGATGATATCACCGCCTCAACAGTGGTTCCCTCAGCCAAACTGCAATATCTGTCACCCGACCATCATGAACCTTCCCTGAAATTTACATTGAATTGCGAATACCGTTTTTTTCAGCGTCCGGATGAAGCAATCCACCGCGGATATGACAAACAGGCAGAAGCCGACCTGGCTACGCCAAACACCTTCATTTCCAACTTCCAGCCGCTGACCATTTCCGACGGGGAAGCAATCATGGCCGATGCCATTGAGTTCGACAAATATACCACTCCTATCAGGCGGCTGATTGAAGATGCCGTTATCAAAAAGGATTGCACCTATTTCGTATCTTCTTCCCATCCGAGGATTTTTGAAGGGAAACCTTCCAAAAACATGCGATATCTGCAGAACCGGCCCGATATCACCCAACACCGGGAGAAGTATATTTCCGAAACCGGAACCCGACTCTTCCGGAAAATACCGGTAGGAGAGTCGGTGCTGTTCCCCGTGAATTCGGTTCTGGCCGGCCGCCGGAACAATCCTCCGGAACCGGGAATACGGCCCCTGGCAGTTTATAATCCAATCCATTACCAGGAACTGCCTGAACTGTTCATGGACTTCACCTGCAGCCTGACGGGAAAATCTCCTTCCACAACCGGTGCAGGCACTGAAGGTGCGCTGACAAAAGGCCCCTTCAATCCGCTCAGCCCGGTCACCGACCTCAACAATGCACTGGTTTCATTTATCCTGACCGGATATCCCGGTTTTACCAGTGCAGCCGGATACATCGGCCCCAAGTACAGGGTGGACCACGATATCAGCCTCCTCGTGCCTGAGATCTGGAGCCGCCTGCGGACCGACGAAATCCAGCCGGCCTTCATGATCGAAAACGGATTATTGGAAAAACTGGAAGACTTTGAGCTGAATGGGAAGAAAGTACTTGCTTCCCGTTTGGGATACCGGATCACAGAGAAATTTGTCCGTTCCTATTTCGGCAGGGTTTTTGAAAATCCGGATGCAGTCTTTAACGAAGAAATGCTGAAACCGGAACTGCAGGGACTGGAGATATTTGCCGATGGAGTAAACAATATTGTGGAAGCACAGCAAAAAGTAGCCCGCAGTTATTTCAGCGACGGCAGTATCGAAGGAGCCTGTCCTCCCCTGAAAGCGCTGCTCCATATCATGGCTTACGGCACTTTTGAGGGGAAAACCGTGGAGGATCCCGATATCAGGAGCCTCTTTACCAGAGATTCCTTGTTGTCAAGCGACTGGTATCATGAAAGACTTTTGAACAAACAACTCAGTGAGATCGCCCTATTCCAGAAACACGTCAAGTACCTGAAAAACCTCCTGGCCACCTCGCCTAACCTGGATGAATCGGAAGATAAAGAGATCCATGAAAAAATCAGGAATGCAGAAGAACGGCTGAAATATCTGAAATCGACTGAATATCTGAAAAGCCTGGAAGGGACGATCGGACTTGATCCCTATGTCAAATAAGTATCCGGGGAGAAGAGGCTGCAATTCTTCCGTTTATTCTGTTTCAGAAATGCGGATGGTCCAGGCTTCAGGAGAGGGTGGATTGTTTTGCATGGATCCTGGGATAAAAACTTTGCACCCGGAACCGGTTTTTTGCCACTTCAGGTATCCCTGGGCTCCCAGAAGTTGAAGCTTTGCACCCGGAACCGGCGTTATGCCGGAAATGCTGATTTCCCGCGGGAGGTTTTTTTCATCTTTTCCGGGAAGGTAAATGGCATAAACGGTCTTTGCCTCCTTTTTGCGGGTAAAGCAAACATTGCCCGATTTATAGGGAGCCACAGTCCGTGTAGCATAGATGGCTTCCCCGTTGATGCTGATCCATTTGCCCATCGCTTCCAGAAGCTGATAGGCACCTTCAGGCCATTTACCATCCGGACCGGGAGCAATATTGTAGAGAAGATTACCTCCTTTAGCCACAATATCCACCAGCAACTGGACCGCCTGACGGGATGTCATGAATCTGGCATCCGGGACCCATGACCAGCCGCCACCTGCAATAATGCACGATTCCCATGGATAGGGCAACCTGTTTTCCGGCACCGTATTTTCCGGAGTCAGGTAGTTCTGATTGGGGCCCGGTACCGCCCGGTCAACCACAATCAGTCCCGGTTGCTTTTCACGCGCTTTATCTGCGAGTTCATCCATTCTGATATCCTGACTGACGGTGCGGCTTTTGATGAATCCGCCCGATTGTCCGTCAGTGCGGTTCAGATAACTCCGGTTTATCTGTTCGGGGCTCTTTTTGGCTACCCAACCCCCGTCAAGCCATAGAATATCAATTTTTCCATAACCACTCATCAGTTCCAGAATCTGGTTATGGGTATATTGAACAAAGCTCTCCCATTTTTCGGGGTATTGCTCTGGATCATAGTTCACATTCCGGTCGAAGGGAGGAAAGTAAGGATCCCAGTAATACGGTGAATGCCAGTCCGGTTTGGAAAAATAGGCCCCAGCCCACAAACCTTTAGCCCGGAATGCATCAAAAATTTCACGGGTAACATCGGCACGAGGGTTAACATGGAAAGGACACGCGTCACCGGTAATTTTATAATCGGTATATTTGGAATCAAACATACAGAAACCATCATGGTGTTTGGTGGTGAAGATGACATATTTCATTCCGGCCCGGAAAGCCGCCTCTGCCCATTTTTCGGGCTCAAACCCAACCGGATTAAATGAAAGCGGCAATTTCTCGTATTCATTTTTATAGGTGAAATAGTTTCCGGGATCAGAGCCCTTTTTTCGCTCACACCACCCATAATCTTCAGGGCATATGGACCAAGACTCCACAATGCCCCACTGGCTGTATGCGCCCCAGTGCATCAACAGCCCAAATTTCAGGTCCTGCCACTCTTCCAGTTTCTGCCTGACTTTTTCATCGGCTGGCCATGAATAACCCGCATATTCCCCTTCCTGCGCATATGACGTGTTAAAAACCAAAAGGAGGATAATCCATGTGACTGACTTCTTCATCCTGATTGCAAATTAATTTTTCCTAATCAAAGATAACCTTTTCTTTTCTGCTGCCGAATGCTCAGATGAACAGAAAAACAAAACAGCTTAACCTGTTAATGGATTGTAACTTCCGTCAAATAAATTCGTATAGTTTACAAATATATTTATACTGTTAGAACATTACAAACCCAATAAATTCAATATAATAATCTTTAAAACCCATAACACCATGTCGGAAAGGAAATGCCTCGAATGCGATGAAATTTTGCACGGCAGGGCTGACCAGAAATTCTGCAGTGATCAGTGCCGCAATGCTTACAACAACAAACAGTTAAGGGTACCCAACAATACCACGCGCCGGATTGACCGGACTCTGAAGAAAAATCAGACTATACTGGCCTCACTCAATTCCACAGGGAAAACAACCGTATCCAAAGATGAACTGGTGAAAAAGGATTTCAATTTCACCTATTTCACAAACATTTATACCACTCATCACGGTCGCATCTATTATTTTTGTTACGATCAGGGATATTCGCTGATGGACGGGGACAAAGTACTGCTCGTCAGGAAGCAGGATTATGTAAACAAAAAAACTTCCCGATAAAGGATCAGGATGATCCCATCATACCACCCAATTTACAGCCGGAATTATTGTGGTTCAGGCTGTTTTAGCCTCATGGGCGGGACAACCTTCCTGGTATTCAGCGATAATCTGTTTGACCTGTTGGGGAGAAACGCGGCCATACACTTTTTCCCCCACCATCACCACAGGCGCCAAACCGCAGGCACCCACGCAACGGAGGCAACTCAGGGAAAATTTCCCATCGGGAGTGGTTTGGCCCACTTCCACCTTGAGTTGTCTTTTAAACTCATTCAGAACCTGCTCGGCACCTCTCACGTAACAGGCAGTTCCCATGCAAATGGACACCGGGTAGAGCCCCTTGGGAATCATGGTGAAAAAACTGTAAAAAGTGACCACACCATACACTTTGGCCACCGACATTTTCAGTTCCTGGGCGATGACTTCCTGGACCTCAGCAGGGAGATAACCCAGATTTTCCTGCACCCGGTGAAGGACATTGATCAGTTCGTTTTCCCTGTTCCCAAAACTGCTGCAGACCTCTTTGATCGTTTGAACGGTTGAATCAGATAATTTTATCTTAGGCATTTCTGCAATTATTTAATCGTGAAATTTTTGTCTTTAAATCTATCCTATATGGCATGCGTTTACAGGATCATGGACACCAGAATTATAAACCATTCATCTGGTCCTGTCGAAATAAACCGTATGCAACAGGTGGTGAGCCTTTTCGCTCATTGGTTTCCCGAGAAATTCCTCGTACAGCTTTATAATATATGGATTTTCGTGCGATTTTCGGAGCTTCTTGTGGCTATCTTCCTTATATATGGCCATCTGCCTTTTTTTCAGAATCTCTGCATTTCCATGGTGATAGGGCTGTCCGCCGCCGCCAATACAGCCCCCCGGACAGGACATAATCTCAATGGCATGGAACCAGCTGTTCCCTGACCGGATCTCTTCCAAGAGTTTGCGGGCATTGCCCAGTCCGTGGGCAATACCGATATTGATGGGTAGGCCGTTGAAGTCGATTGTAGCTTTCCTGAGTCCATCCATACCCCTCAATTCTTCAAATTCGATCTTTGGAAGCTCCTTGCCTGTGAATACCTCATAAGCGGTTCGGACAGCGGCTTCGATCACCCCCCCTGTAGTTCCGAAAATTACAGCTGCCCCGGTTGATTCACCCAGAGGATTATCGAATTCTTCTGATGGAAGTGTATTAAACTTGATATTGGAAACTTTGATCAGGGCAGCAAGTTCCCGGGTGGTAAGGGCATAGTCCACATCCGGATTGCCGTTGGTAGCGAACTCATCACGGCCGCATTCATATTTTTTGGCTACACAGGGCATGATGGAGACCACGACCAGGTCTTCTCTTTTAATGCCCAGTTTTTCCGCGAAATAGGTTTTGGCAATAGATCCGAACATCTGCTGGGGAGAGCGGGCTGTCGACGGAATCTCCTTCATGTCGGGGAACTGGTGTTCAAAGAATTTCACCCAGGCCGGGCAGCAAGAGGTCAATATCGGCAGTTTGACGGTCGGATCACCTTCCAGGTGTCTTTTCAGTCGGTTCAGCAACTCAGTGCCTTCCTCCATAATGGTAAGATCAGCGCCGAAGTCGGTATCGAACACGTAGTCAAAGCCCAAACGGCGTAATGCAGAAACCAGTTTGCCGGTTACCAGAGTTCCGGGCTCCATATCGAACTCTTCGCCCAAAGCAGCCCGGACAGCAGGGGCTGTCTGAACGATCACCGTTTTGCCGGGATCGGAAAGTGCGCGAACCACCGCACCGGTGTGGTCTACTTCAGTCAGGGCACCGGTCGGGCAGACAGCCACGCATTGACCGCAATAGGTGCAGACCGAGTGATCGAGGTTCATTTCAAATGCAGGTGAAACCACCGAAGTGAAACCCCGGTTGATGGCAGATAGTACGCCGACGGTCTGCACATCGTTGCACATCATTTCACAACGGCGGCACAGAATACATTTATTCAGCTCCCTGATGATCGAAGGAGAAGTATCTTCCCGGTAGGTAGATTGTTCTCCTTTATAATGGATCTCCCTGATTCCCAAACGGTGTGCCATATTCTGTAAATCGCAGTTTCCCGATTTGGCACAAACCAGACAATCGGAAGGGTGATCAGAAAGGATCAGTTCCATCACGGTCCTGCGGGCATTGATAGCCCTTATGCTGTGCGTGCTGATCTCCATTCCGTCAGTAGCTTCCGTACAACAGGCGGGGGCCAGGTTACGCCGTCCTTTTACCTCTACCACACAAATCCGGCAACCTCCCGGTTTGTTCTCGATATTAAGGTCATCCAGCTTCATATAGCACAAAGTCGGTATGTTGATTCCTATGCTTTTCGCAGCTTCAAGAATGGTGGTCCCTTGCATCACGACCACCGGTTTATTGTCAATAATTAAATTAATCATATCCATAGCAAACAATACTTAAAGGTTAACACAGCTGAATGGCACCGAATTTGCATTTTTCGTAACAAATGCCGCATTTGATGCACAATGACTGGTCTATAAAATGGACTTCCCTCTTTTCACCGGTGATCGCACCCACCGGACAGTTGCGGAAGCAAAGGGTACAACCTGTACATTTGTCATCGATAATCATGTATTTCAGAAGCGCTTTGCATTGGCCAGCGGGACACTGTCCGTCTTTCACATGGGCGATATATTCGTTCCTGAAATATTTCAGGGATGAGAGCACCGGATTGGGCGAAGTCTGCCCCAATCCGCACAGGGAGGCATCTTTGATCACATTACCCAGCATCGAGAGTCGATCCATATCTTCAGGCCCGCCTTTCCCCTCTGTGATCCTGGTCAGTATTTCATGGAGCCTTTTGTTACCGATCCGGCAAGGTGCGCATTTCCCGCAGGACTCTTCCACCGTAAATTCGAGATAGAATTTGGCGATGGCCACCATGCAGTCATCTTCATCCATCACAATCATTCCTCCCGAGCCCATCATGGAGCCTGCCGCGATCAGGTTGTCATAATCAATGGGAGTATCGAGAAAATCAGCTGTAAGCATCCCTCCTGAAGGACCACCGGTCTGGACCGCCTTGAATTTTTTCCCGCCCCTGATTCCGCCGCCTATATCGTAAATCACCTCCCGCAGGGTTGTACCCATCGGAACCTCAATTAATCCCACATTGTTTATTTTTCCTGCCAGAGCGAACACTTTGGTTCCTTTGGACTTTTCCGTCCCGATAGAAGCAAACCAGGCCGAACCTTTATTAATGATAACCGGAATGTTGGCATAGGTTTCCACGTTGTTCACGTTGGTTGGCTTACCCATATAACCCGATTGGGAGGGGAACGGCGGCTTAAAGGTCGGTTCACCCCGGCATCCCTCCATGGAATGGATCAGGGCGGTTTCCTCCCCGCACACAAAAGCTCCGGCGCCATAACGCAATTCTATATCAAAATTGAAACCGGTTCCCAGGATGTTTTCGCCCAGAAGACCATATTCGCGGGCCTGCCCAATGGCAATTTTCAACCTTGTTATGGCCAAGGGGTATTCTGCTCGGATGTAAACCAATCCATTGGCCGCCCCGGTACAATAACCATTGATAGCCATAGCCTCAATCACAGAGTGGGGATCACCTTCCAGGATCGAACGGTCCATAAATGCTCCGGGATCCCCCTCATCGGCATTACACACCACATATTTGACCTCCCCGGGCGAATGGGCAGTAATTTCCCATTTCAGACCGGTAGGGAATCCGCCGCCGCCACGCCCGCGCAATCCCGATTTTTTGATTTCCTCAATCACCTGGGCCGGGGTCATCTCCGTCAGACATTTCCCCAGAGCCTGGTACCCGTCACGGGCAATGTACTCATCGATGTTTTCCGGATCGATGAATCCACAATTCCGGAGAGCAATCCGGATCTGTTTCTTGTAAAAATGCATGTGTTGCGTATCGCTCACCGGTCTGCCCGTAACAGGATCCCGGAATAAAAGCCGCTCCACCTGCCTTCCTTTGACGATGTGTTCCCTGATGATCTCGTCTGCATCGGCCGGGGTTACCTTCACATAAAAAGTTTTGTCGGGCATCATCTTCACAATCGGACCTTTTTCACAAAACCCGAAACAGCCGGTCATCACCACCTGAACCTCATCTTCCAGCCCGTATTCACTGATCAGATCAAGAAACCTGTTCCTGATCTCTTCACCTTCTGAAGCTTTGCATCCGGTACCTCCGCAAATCAGAATATGCATGTTATATTCAGACATAATTATTGGTTTAGTATTCTTATAGGTTATTCATCAATAGTCCTGAATGCAACCGGGATGATGCCGTCAACCAGTTCTCCCTTGATTATATACCGGTCGATGATTTCACGGGCTTTAGTTTTATCCACATGGCCGAAAATTACCGGTTCTTTCCCGGGAATGGTCACTTCCACGGTGGGCTCAGCATAACAAAACCCCATACATCCAGTTTGTGTAATCACAGCATCAATTGCCTGGTGCTCGGTTTCTTCAATCAGAAAGTTCATGGTTTCCTTGGCCCCGGAAGCAATTCCACAAGTGGCCATGCCTACTTTGATTTGTACCAGCGTTTCAGCAGAATCGCTGTTTTCCCTCAGTTTGATTCTCGACTGAACCTGATCTTTTATCTTTTTCAGATCAGCCAATGAAGTTATTTTATTCATTTTTAATTAGTTATTTATTTGAGATCTTTATTTTGATGCATGTATCAAATCAAGATTATTCATTATCAGTTCCCTTATTGCCTCCCTGATTTCGCCTCTGTTCAACGGCACATCACCCAGTGCCTCCTTCAATTCCGAAGAGCTGAAGGAAAACGATCCTGCATCGGTTTGATGTTCGTAACGGATTTCAATATCATCATGACCAATCACCGATATCAGAAAGGTGCCGGCCATATCGCCCAGAGAAGGCCGGTCAATATGGGAAAGTCCGAATGTTGCACTTACCAGGGTTCCTTTTCCCGGTTCGGAGCTGATTTCCAGCGAACCTCCCGCCTGTTCCGCGTTCTGCCTCAACAGGGGCAGCCCCAGACCAACCTTTCGGGTTGTCCTTGTGGTAAAGAACGGTTCCAGGGCTTTTTCTGCCGTCTCTTTTGTCATCCCGCAGCCGTTATCCCTGATTTTAACGCAATAAAGATCATTAAATTTATTTTCCGTTATTATGACTTCGATCAAGGTAGCGCCCGCCCTGACCGAATTTTCCAGGATATCGAGAATATGGTCTGAAATGGTTCTCATATTTCATGCTTTTAAACGGGCCACACACAGCGTCCTCCCTGACGGGAAAGCGCCAGCCTGACTTCATCGAACGTACACTCCTCCAATGTGATAGCGGAATATCCCTTTCCAATATCCTCCGGATAATGGGCATCGGAACACCGGATTAGGCTCAGGTTTTCATCGATCCTGAATTTTTCCCGGATCTGATTTTCTGTTGTAAAACAGGTTATCTCCAGGGCATCGCATCTCAATCCCGGGGGGATGAATCCCAGCTGACTGAATACGGAATTCACCTGTTTATCAATATGAGCAGGGATGAAAATACCCCCCAACCGGTGTACCTCTTTTTCGATATCTCCGATTCCCTTGTTCATAGCGGTTATCAACAATTTTTCCTCCATTTCCAGGATCATGTCATTTTCATCCACCAGTACCTGAAAACCAAAAGTATCCTCTCTATTGGCTATATAGGGCTGATTCGCATCAATATACGCCTGAAACAATTTGCAATTCTCCTGATCTCTGAAAAAAACAAGGCAATGAATCTCCTCCCTGGTGGTGATTTCTGCTCCCCGGAGCACAAAGATGTCTTTCTTAGCAGCCATCTCTGCTATTACCGCAATTTGCCTGGTTGAATTATGATCAGTTATGCCAATGATTTCAAGATTTTTCTCTGCGGCCTTTTCCACGATCACACGGGGGCTCATATCCAGGTCGCCACAAGGTGACAAAACCGTATGTACG
>CAYWTT010000076.1:0-11193 GCA_964461245.1 uncultured Prolixibacteraceae bacterium
CAGCAGACATACCAGGTTGTAACATAGCCTTTTGTTTTGCGATATTGCCTGTCCTCCGGAGCAACTGTTGCTCCATGCGAAACACACAGGTCTACCAACTGGTCGGGATAGAGTTTGTAACTTTTATGATTGTCGGCGAGAGCCACCCCCATTCCCGGGGCTGTTTCACCGAGTAGTTTCAGCATGGCTTTCATTTCGGCGGGAGCACGTTCGTCCATTGCGATGCGGGTGATTTCCCTCCATCCTTTTTGTTCCAGATGCGTGAAAAAATCCTGCAGGAAAGGAACCCACATTTCAGCATATTGTTTTGTTCCCGGCTCCGCCTTGATTTTTATTTCTTCCCCTGATTTTTCGTCAAAATAGTATAACTCATTTCCCCACGGAACCATCGAATAGCAATTGATTTGCGATTTTATGCCCAGGTCCATCATAAACTGCACCCATTTATCAAAGATCGTATAATCATACTGCCAACGCCCATTGGCCTTTTTAGTCCAGCCAATCATGGAATCGTAAGCATCTTCGGTTTGTCCACCCCACGGACGCTTGTTCAGGGTTGCCGTGATCACTTTCTGCCCTGCCTCAGCCAGCATTTTCATCAGCGGACGCAAAGCTTCCCAATGAGCTTCCGACCAGGGATCAACACCATGCAACCGTGCCACGGCATACGGATTTTGCCACAGGTCAAGATGAAACTTCCATTCCGATGCGGGAGGGAGGAGACGTGGCAGAACTTCGACCTGAAACTGGAACGTATGGCATTTTTTTCCGGCAGCAAACAGTCGCATTGTTGAGGTGTAAGTTCCGGGAACAGCGTTGGAAGGAACATCAATACTTATCCACACAGGCCGCGTTGTTTGTGGCTCCATATCGAAACATCCGGCCGGATCAAGAACATCCGGACTAAGCGAGGCGGCATAGTTTTCGGGTTGACGCTTTCCGCATCCATCGGCAAATTCGTCGGTTATTACATACCTGACGAACCGGGCTTGTACAACCGACGCCGGGAAGCGTTCTCCCCCGGACGATTTGAAATCGGAGAATTCCCAGGTAATTTGTTTGTTTGGCTCCTTACTCCAAAGCACCAATTGGGCAGAAATCCGTTCACCCTGCCAGGCTGAGCCTTTCCAGCTTTTCTCTATTTCTGCTTCAGGCACCGAACGCTTGGCATACCGGCGATCGATCGATCCGATGGTCGCATGAAGTCCGTGCTTTACTCCGGCCCAGTTTGCCAGGCTGTCGGGCGAAGGATCTGGCGCTTCAGCATAGGTTGTACATTCTTTTACAGCCTGTTGACGCGTACATGCCGCAGTCAGGATAATAAGCAGACAGATTAAATTTCTAATATTCATTTCAGGTTTTTTGGTTTATATGCCTTTACAGGTGACACTTTTCAGCTTAAAGAATTATTTTTCAGGCGGCATTTTCATGACCGAAATTCCCATCAGGCCCACCACCACCTCCTGGGACAGGGTTTCCAGGGTAACACTTTTCAATATTCCATTTTCAGGCATCTTCAGGTTGAGCAGCATTGCCCTGCAGTCTTCACCCAGCTGTACCGTTTCGGGAAGTTTCACCGGCAAACAGAAACGGTCAATTTCTGAAGTATAATCGTTGCGCCCTGCTTGTCCGGGCGCTGTGGCATGAGAGTCGATCGTACTCAGGTTCCAGTAATTTACCGGAGGGATCAGTTCAAGCGAATCCTTGCTGCCATCGGCGTAATTCAGCCTAATCACCGCATTGGCAATCCGGCATTGCATAATATTGGTGGAACCAGCCACCAGAAACCAGACTGCATCTCCCGACTTTCCGACCGGAAATTCAATTTTTGAGGGATAATTGTCCCACAAAGAGGTGAAAGCAATGTTCTTTTCTCCGGAGGGCCATATAAAAGGCACACCCTGCGGGGTAAGCAGCCGGCCGGAGCCATTGGTCAGGTTTTGGATCCGGTCAAGGCGGATGGGAGGCGGAAGGCTGTTCCAATGCGGGAATGTCCAGGGAGAATACCCGTCAGTTCCCATGCGGAGAGACACGGTATGGGGACGTGGAGAGAGGTACTTTTGCTGATAGATTGTGGTCACGTCGGCATTCCACAAATCGGAAATGTCGATATTTTCCCATGTCACCTTACCGGGAACTTCATGTAAAACGCGACCGGCCTCAGAGGCCTCTCCGGCCGGATCGTTGATTTTCATACGGAAAACCCGGTATTGCGGGACGTCACCAGCCACCACCTCTGCAACCACCGTATGAAATCCTTTATTGGAAGTCAGCGTGGCATTTATAATCCCGTTCCTTATCGTTACATTTTCAAGCACATTCTGGGGATCTTCCAGCGAAATGATTACCGCATCGTCAGCAGAAAGGGTTACCTCATCCCCTGTATTTCCTTCTATGAATACCGGTGAAGCGTAAGCCAAAGATTTTCCCGTTTCGATGATCACTTCAGCCTTTTCAGCATCTGGAAGGTCTATGGCAACGATACTGCGTCCAAATCCTGGCAACAGTTTCCATTTTACCTGGCGCCCGTTTACCTTTACATTTTTGATTTTCTTGAACTGTACCGGCAACCGCAGTTCCAGATTTGCCTTTCGGGCTACCTTCACTGAATAATGGATCCTGTTCAATTGTTGGCTGAAGGATATGCCAAAATCGGGAATTTCAAAGGAAGCCCCTTTCCATTCCGAAGGGAACTGAGGGGCAATTAAGACACGCCGGTTGGGATAATCGGGACGGTAACCGAACAGTCCGGAAACCAGCGTCCGGGTAAAAGGGTGAACGCAGTCCCCGAAGTCCAGACCTCCCTGCACCCCCCCCAGGTTACCCGGAGAGAGGTGATTAAACGCTGTTCTTAAAAAGGTTCCCCGGAAAACATCATACCCGTCTTCGGCTAATCCCGTCTGAAAATAGCTGAGGGCGAGGTGGTAATTATCACCGGGCCACAATTCCCTGACCGACCAGATTCCCGGAATCCAGTTTGAGGTCCATACCTGACGGCCGCCATAGGGGAACCGGTCGTTCTGCAATGCCCATTCACTGTAATATACCGATTCAACTGATTGCACGGGGGTGGTCAGCCCGGCGTCTATCGGAAGGAAGATACTGTAGAGCCAGGGATCTTCGTGTAATCTTTCATGTCCTCCCTGCTCACGATAAGCGCCGGAATGTCCTTTATTCTGTATCCACAGGCTGCTGAAAAAACCGTTTCTGATTTTCTCCATCATTTGGGTATGGAACTTTTCAGCTTCCCTATCTCCCGCATTCCGGGCCATATCTCTGGCAGCCCAATGTCCCCGGTAGGCATAGGAAGTTTCCTCTGCGCTTCCTCCTCCATTATACCACTGGGAGTCGCTGGGCCAGGTATTGATATAACTTTCATATACCCCGTCTCCATCGGGATCAAAACACTCCCGCATCCACTCAAGGTGCAATTCCAGGGCTTCGCGAAAGAATGCCACCAGTCCGGTATCGTTGGTCCACCTGTATTCTTCGACAATCTGGTCGAAAAACTGAGATTGCATATCATAGAATTTTTGATCCAGCCCGATCCTTCCGGTTCCGTAAAACCGGGAATCCGGGTGCTGCTCGGCGAGTAAAGTGGAGGGATCGGCTTTTGCTTCTCTTTTATCAGAGACCTTAACCTGGGAATCGGTATAAAACTTTGCCTCTTGTATCACCCGGTCATGCCAGCCCAACATGATTCCCCCGAAAATGGTCCGCCATCCCGGAAAGCGGCTGTTCCACTGCATGGCTCCGTGCACAAAAACCGGGGGATACCAGGTACCATCGACCGCAGCTACAGAGGCTCCGGCTATGGCATCCAGAAAGGGATCGGGCGTATGGATCCTCAGCCGGGCAGAATTGCCATCGGTGTGCCTCTTCCCTTCTTCAAAAAGAGCCTGGGCATCCATTCCGGAGAGAACTGGGAAAGCCGTACCCACATCGGCTTTAAAGGTCCAAAAAACAGGCCGGTTCCTTTCCAGCCTGACATTTCCCGTCACAACCGGATAATCCCCTTCCTTAAACCGTAAAAATCTTTTCTTCTCACTCCAGTCAGAAGCATCCGCCTTTTCCATTGTACTGGCCCTGCTGCATTTTCCGGTGACGGTGAATAGCCTCTGTTGGTTTTCCGGGTCATCCAAACCAACATAACAAACATCCTTTCCTAATCCGACCTGGTTATCCTTGCAATCGTCCGGATCAAATTCCCGGGACAACCATTCAGGATGCCCCATCACATCCATCTTCCACGATAAATTCTGTTTCCTGTACCATTTTGCCCCGCCAAAAGCCCAGACCAGTTGATCTTCCGGTAAGGCTGATTCGGCTGTTGCCTTTATGGACATTCCCGTATAGGATTTGGATGGGACGATCTCAAGAATGACTTTCAGACCGGGAAATTCGTTATCGGCTACTTCCCATTTCATGGATCCGGGAGTGTAAATGGAGCGGATCTTATGGCAATGCTGAAGCCATTTAATTCTCCCTTCCCTTTCCATGGCCACCATGAAAGTTCCGAACAGAAATTCTCCTTTAGCCAATAGGGCAACAGGCTGATCCCCTGTCAGAACAAACGCATTGGAATGGTTGATGTAGAGCGGACGGTTGTTATAACGACCGGTGGATAAACCGATAATTGCACCGTTTTCTGCTTTATAGCCTGGAGGATACTGGGCTGAAACCGGAAACGGTACAGACTGAAATACCCACATTAAGCACAGGATCTGAAAAAAGACGCTTTTCATATTAGCCGGTTTCAGGGATAAAAATAGATTTTTTCGCCTTTGGCAGTTTCCACTTCCACATTCCTGGAGGTTAATCTTGTTTTCCCGTGAAGAGAAGATTTCTGAGTGCCCTTTTTCCAGGGAAGGATCATCCTGAGCGTTCCGCCGGCTTCACTGGTGATCTCAATTTCTTCCACTTTCCCCTTTTTAAGTTCTGCACTGACCAAAAATGCCCCGGAGGCCCGGAGATTGAAGAATTCAGCATCTTTTTCAACCGGCCAGTTGGGGAAAAGCCGGATGGTTCCGTTATAGCTCTGCATCAGGCATTCATTGATCACCACCGGCAAGCTAAAATTCTCGAACCATATGCCCATTTTATCCATAAATCCGTAAGGCGTTTTATCACTGTAACGGCCGTGCACCTGCATCACCCGGTCAGTGGCTGTGCCATTGGGAAGGAGGCAATAATTGACCTGGCGCTTGAAACGTTCGAGATCCAGCATACCGATCCTGGCAGCCTGAAGATTAAAAAAGACCAGATCATTTCCCCCCTCATTCTGCTGGTTCAAAAAAGTATTCCTGAGTATCCTGAAAGTTCCGGAATCAGAATGTAAACCATGATCTTCGCCCGGGAATACCGTAAAAAGGGCATTGGGGACGTTGTACACCACCTGACTGTGTTCTTCAGGGACCGAAACCAGGATTTTCCCATACTTTTCCGACATTGCGGTGGGGTATTCCGGGAAACGGGACAAGATCAACTTAACCTCATTCCGCAACGCTTCCTCCGGAATTTCAATTTTCAGGATTTCAGTAGCTTTCAGAAAAGCATTGAAGACAAACTTCGTCAGTGCAAGATCGGCATTGCAGTCATAATTATACCTGAATCCCGGCCGGAGACCGTACAGTTCCGGTGGGACGGTCGGGAAAATGTGAAATTTGTCGTCCTTCCACTGCGGGCCGCTGGCTTCAGGACGTTTCATATAGGCAACCAAAAATTGCACTGCTGCTTTGATGGGTTCGTATGCCCGTGTCCGGAGAAAAAGGGTATCCGCAGAATACAGGTAATGCCACCACAATCCCTGGACAGTCCAGGGCGTTTCGCAAATTTCCCATCCCCAGGTGGGTACAGGATAGGCGTTCATGGTCATCTCGACCGGATAGGCGCTGTGCGGGAAATAGGCGCCCGGAAGTTCATAATATTCACTGGCCCAACGTTTGCTGACGGGCATCAACCTTTCGACAAGGTTCACATACGGCAGATTTTTTTCGAGGTGATTGCTTGAAAAAGTAGCCCAAAAAGGTTGCTGGGTGTTGTAATTCATGTGGTAATCGCCATGCCAGGCTGTGCCAATTTGGTTATAGCTCCAGTTGGCAAAAAGTCCGGGGGTGTTAACCCCGTCCCTGGCAGCACAATTCAGAAAATACAGATTTCGGTACCAAAGCTGTTCCAGAAACGGATCACTCAGCCTGATACCCGATTTATTCCAATAGGTCTTCCAAATCTTCCCGGCATCTTGGGTGGCCTTTTCCATTTCCTCCTGCGATGGAACAGTTAAATCAGAAAGGGTGTCACTCATCCGGCTGTTCAAACCTTCCTCCAGGCTGATGCATCCCACCAATCCCTCTTTTGCAGGAATGCCCGCTTCCATGGGGGACATCTCCTGCGGATTTCCATCCCAGTTGATCCGATTTCTCTTCTCAAGGGCGCTGTTCAGGGCTGTGGTCAACCGGAAGGCTTTATCTTTAGGATTACCCTTTGATTCATCATTTTCCAGCGGTTCAGCACAGGGTAATACCTGACTGAAGGAGATAATTCCTTTCTCCAGGTCCTCGTGGATTTTCGGTTTCGGGAATTCCGGAGGAGTGGAAGGATCGGTCATCACCCGGATGCGGTCAAAGATGTTCTCACATGCATTGCCTTTCTCATCACATAGCCGGAACCAAAGCCGGTCATTGGTCATATCCGTGAAAACCCGGAGGATCAGTCTCCTCTGGTCTTTAGTCAGCAGAAACACTTCACACATTCCGTCGGAGATATCCAGTCGGTGCCCAATCAATTCAGCATTCCGCCGGTCGAATCCCAGCAGAACCGAACCGCAGGGGAAGGGCCGGGGATAAGGTTTCCGGTAGTTTTCAACTGCCATGTCGCAGTAACTTTTATACCACGGATCCTCAGTGAGCAATTTCAGCGAATCGGGAATGGATTTGATACGGTCAAAGATCTCCCTGAACTTACCGATCTTCTCCCTGTTGTTTTCAGCCACCCGGATATCCCATACGTTGTTATGGCCGAAATAGAAGACAATTCCATCGGGACGGGTGGTCACCACCACTCCCATGGCGCCGTTGCCCAGTAAGGCTCCCTCAAAGAAATCAGGCGCCGGTTTGTCATAAATAATCTCATGCCTTTTGGCCTGTTCAAAGGAATCAAATTTCTCCCGGTTTGCTTTCTCCCTGCACCCGAAGGCGATACCCACCAGTAATGTCAAACAGATCAGTTGGATAGTCTTCATAGATTCTATTACAAAGGTCGGTTAAAGTTCCATTTCAGACAATTTCACGGGGTAATTCCTCCTTCACGATCCGGAATTGCCAAACAGTCCTTACCGGTTCAACACTTCTCCGGAAATTTCAGTGAAGCTATTTTGCGCCATCAAGCGTACTGCTTTTTCCCTGAAATTCATCCCCCGGGCGATATTTTACATTTTCAATTTTCATCACCACCGGATTAGGCCACTGGTTATTGGTATACAAACGATGGCCATTCATTAGTCCAGTTCTTTAATCCGCAGGTTCCGGAATTTTAAGGGAGAACCATGTCCCAGGAATCCGATATGGCCTGAAGGATTCAGCAGTCCGGGATGTTCCCGGTGATCGGCAGTCTGGGTATTGTTTTTGCTGGCTTCAGCAATATCGCCGTCCACGATAACCTCCCCGTTGAGCGTAACTTTAATCCGGTTTCCGGATGCCTGCACTTCTTCTACATTCCATTCACCCACCGGTTTCAGAAAGCCTCGTTTGGCAGGGATTACCCCGTAAACTGAACCATGGTACTGATAAGGTTGAAGGTTCTTATAAATATCGGCTTCGTTGTCCAGAATCTGAAGTTCCATACCTACATAAGCTGCATCGCCGGTGGTAGGAGTACGGATGCCCAGTCCGTTGTTGGCACCCGGAGTCAGTTGAAATTCAAAACGAAGAATGAAATTATCATATTCCTTGCTGGTATACAGATTTCCTGAACCATGTCCGGTAGGCTGGCAGACGATCATCCCCTCCTGAGGAAAATAATCAACGGTGTTGCCAGTCCAGCCCTCCATATCAATACCATTGAAAATGGGCACAAATCCTTCCTGGCTCTCCTTTTCACTCAGTTTGTAAGGTTCGGGACGCGGAATTTCCTTCACATAAATATCGCGGTAACCCACGACGCTGCCATGAGCCTGAAGTTCTATCGATCCAAGCGGGAAGATCGGCTGGGTTCTGTCCCAGTAATTTTCAAGCGTAACATTATCAACCACCAGCTGACCATTCAGGTAAACCGTCACTTTTTCCCCGATCATTTTGATGCGGAATGTATTCCATTCCCCCACGGCATTATCCGCCACCAACAGCGGCTTACTCAAATTCTTCTGGTTATTGTAAAGCCCTCCGGATCCTACCTGTGCTCCCACATTCACCCGCGAAGTATCCCAAATCTGAACCTGCGGCGTACCCCGGAGATAAATCCCTGCATCCGGTTCTTTCCCGGGAAATAGCTTCCAGTCCACCCACATCTCAAAATCGCCGTAGTCCTTTACGCTGCACAAATTGTTTCCCTTCCCTGAAAAAAGCAGGATACCGTTTTCAACAATCCAGCTTTCAGCCGCTTCCTTGTCTGCTTTGGCCTGAGCCTCAGCCATTTCTTTCGCCTTCATCTTTGCCCGGGTGATGGGATTCCCCACCAGACCTTTCCAACCGGTAAGATCTTTCCCATTAAACATGGTCACAAATCCGCCGTCTTTAGGCAAGGTGGCAAGATGCTTCAGTAAAGCCTGTTTCTGGTAATCAGCTTCGGGATCCTTATTGAGGGAAATGGCCTTTTGCACGATACCTTCCACCACCGGACCATACAGCCCGGTATTGGCCTGTACCATGGCATTGACCGCCTGAACAGCATGTTGCTGAAGTTGGGCATCATCCAGGTACTGCGAAACGAAAACCAGAGCCGGCAAAGAACTGTTCCGGGAAATTTCCTTCAGAATCAGCTGTTTCTGCTCCTTCGTGCCGGCCAGCTCCATCGCATTGCGTAACATCAGCACTTTCTGATCCACGGCATATTCCGATTTGTTGATGCCGACGATATAACTGTTAAGCGCTTTTTCCTGCAATCCGGCAGAGGGATTGCTCTTACAAATCCGGTAAAGTGCCTTCAGTGCAGAATAGTCACTCCATCTGGTAAGGGCGGTCAAAGCGCTCTCCTTATTCTTCGGATTACTGTCTCCAAAGGCCTTCTCCACCATATCCAAAGCTTCTATACCTCCAATTTTAGCCAACACATTATAATAGAGCGACGGCTTATCTTGCGAATTATTCATCAGTTCCGCCACTCTGGCGGTCTGTTCCGGTTTAGACTTGAGTCCTTTTACTGCAACAAACAAAGCTTCCTGCAATGCCGGAATTTCATCGGGCGATGTGGTCCGGTTCAGAAGCTCTGCAATTTGATTTTCATGGCCGGATTTAACCAAAGAAGGCAGGGCTTTGATGGCAGATAGTCGGACCTGTGCATCCTTATTTCCCGTTTCATTAAAGATCAGCGCAACATGCCGGTCGTCATTCCTTTGTGCAATGATATCGATCAGTGCGCAGCGTGCAGGTCCTGAAACTTCCGGAATAACCGAAGCAGCTGCATCGGTAACTCCTTCCCCGGCAATGGTCAGCAAGGCGGTCCTGGCAGCATCAATAATTTCCTGGTCACCCGTTTTCATCAGGGAGGTCAGCGGGGCCACCGCTTCAGCCTGTCCGGTTTTGGCCACCGCGCTGATCGCTGCCAGCCGGACCTGTTTGTCGGGCGACTGAAGAGATTTCATCATCAGGGGTAAAGAAGATTTACAGTTGTTGTCAGCCAGCAGGGTAATCAGTTCAGCCTGCAGCTCCATGTTCTTTGTTTTTTCTGCCGTCTTGGCAATCTGGGCTAACATTTCAGCGGAAGATCCTTTTCCAAGCAAAGCTTCAGCTGCCATTCGGTATTCTTTATCCGACGACTGAAGCGCCTTCATCAAAACCGGAACGGCTTTCTGTCCGGCAGAAGTGGCCAGGATTTGGAGGGCTGCTGTACGGCCATAATTTGGAATGTTGCTGTTGCCTATGATTTTTTTACATGCTTTTTCAGTAAACGCAGAATTTCCATTTTCGGCAGTTCTTTTAAGGAAAAGCAGGTAAGAACCGGCTGCATCCGCAGGATCGAAAGTATAACCTGCCTTTTTCGCTTCCCCGGCCAACAAGGAAGCCGATTGGGCATCCCCTATCTCAGCCAGTGAGCGGAGGATCGTCTTTTTCAGTTTGAGGTCGGAAGTGGCCGTCAGGTCGCGAAGTTGCTGAGCTGCTGGAACATATTTTACCCGTCCAAGAGCCTCAGCAATAATGATCTGCTGCGAAAGGTCTGCTTTGGGAAGAGCCTCTGCCAGTGCATTTTTGGAAGCCTCCGAATTAATCCGGATCAATACCCGGGCTGCCGGATCACAAAGCCTTTTGTTTAAAAGATATTCCTTAACTTCAGAAACTGTCTCATCACCTGCTACATATTGAAGTTCCTGAAGCAGGAAATCTTTTACCTCCTCATCTTTTGCATTTCCAATGGCTTTGCAGAGCGCTGCAGAGCAATTTCTCATCAGATTAAGGTCGGTTCCTTTTGAAACGTACTTAACCAGTCCGCTCAGGGCATACCGGGAAGCCACATCATTTCCCCTCCCCGGGGTAACCAGGTTTGCCGCAATGCCGATAATGGCAGGTTCGCCCATTCCGGCCAGTTCAGCCATTATTTTGTCAAGATCGGACGAGTTGCCGGCCGGTAGTCTCATTAAAAGATCTGCGATTTTTGTTTCCGTTGTCCGGACATCCTTCTTGGGTTGTGAATATGCACTTACAGTGAGAACCAGTGCCGACAGAAATAATATGATTGATTTTTTCATAATGAATCGGATTAAAGTATTGATCAGATATTCCAGGGTGCACGCATAGGTTGGTTAATCAGCAGGTTAGCAGCATGATCGTCGATAAATTCAAGTTTCTCCGGATCGAAGCGAAGGGACCTTCCCAGCCTGACTGCAATGATGGCCGCGTTTACGAGCGTACAGGAACGGAATCCGTTCTCTTCATTGAGTGCAAATTTCTTCCGTGTCCTGACGGATTCAGAAAAGTCGGTTATCTGAGGTTCGGGATTGGGCAGTGAAGCCAGTTTCTTTTCAATATCCGGGATATCACAGCG
>CAYWTT010000077.1:0-11119 GCA_964461245.1 uncultured Prolixibacteraceae bacterium
AGTAATTCTCCCCTTTGGGCATCTTCATTTTCATCCATCGGGGCAACCTCTGCCGGGTACTGTGATCATCAGTCATTCAACTTTTTTTGGCAAAAATAACCATTCCGCATGAATATCCTTTTTATAAGCGATCCAATATTGACCTGTCAGGGCCGGAGAAAATGGCAATAATGCACTTTTGAATCCGGGAAGAGATATTGACGGTCGGGTTATTTTTGCATCTTTGCTACAGAAAACCTACACAATGAAGAGATTCTTTTTCATATCGCTGTGTACGATTGTAATGTTGAAAGCAGGGGGCCAAGTTAAGTTTGACAGTACTACCCCACAATCAGCTCTGAAGTATTATGCTTCGAGGGAATTCAGCAAAGCAGCTCCCCTCTTTAAAGATGTATATTCCGTCACGGGTAATATCTATTATTTCCGGTACTATATTATGAGTCTGACAGAACTGCAGCAATTTGATCAGGCAGAATCAGATCTCAAAAAAGAAATCAGAAAACTGAAAGGGCAACAACCAGAATTGCTGATTCTGTATGGCTATATTTTAAATTTACAGAAGCGGGGTGAAGAGGCAAAACTCAAATTCGAAGAAGCCATCCGGTCAACTCCGGCCAATTACAATAACATCATCAACACTGCCAATCTGTTTATGGAGTACAGGGAGTATGAACTGGCAGAAAGTGTTTATCTGCAGGGGCAAAAGGTATTGCCGGCACAAAAATTCACGCTCGAACTTGCACTGATCCATATGCTGCTGCGTAATTACGATAAGATGATGGAAGAGTTGATGGACGCCGTCAAGTTATCGGAAGAAAACCTGGCCAGGGTTCAGAGCATGTTACTATCAGCCCTTTATCGGGATATTGAAGACGGAATGAGGGATGAATTCAGGAAGATGTTGCTGAAAAGAATACAGGCAGAGCCTGCCGTAATCGGATATAACCGGCTGATGATCTGGTTTTTCCTGCAGGAGAAACAATTTACGGCTGCCCTGAGGCAATCTATTGCACTTGACCGGCGTACCCACAAGGAAAGCCAGCAGATCCTCACTTTTGCCCAAATGGCGCTGAATAACCGCTTCTATGAGGAGGCCACCGCTGCATTTGATTATATTCTTGCGAAAGGAAAAGAGAATCCGGAATATTATCAGGCTTTTTATTACAAATTACATGCAGGTTATCTCAGTTTCACCGAAAGTGAAAGCCGGGATATCGTTAAAGGCAGGAGTCTGGCAACAGCCTTTGAAAACGGATTGAATCTTTTGGGTTTCAGCACCATCACCTTATCCCTGATCCGTGAATATGCCCATCTACTCTCTTTTTATCTTGAAGATCATGATAAAGCCATTGCCATCATCGACAAAGGTTTGAAAATCCCGGTTTTAAGTTTGGAGCAGATCGGAGAGTTGAAAACAGAATTGGCTGATATCTACGTCAATTCGGGTGATCCATGGGAGGCTACCCTTCTCTATTCCCAGGTTATCGATGCCAACCGCGATAACGCACTGGGAGATGAAGTGAAATTTAAAAAAGCACGGCTCGGATATTTCATGGGAAACTTCAGGTGGGCATTGGCACAGCTTGATGTGCTGAAAGCCAGCACTTCGAAATTAACCGCCAACGATGCCATGGAATTATCCCTGTTCATCAGCAACAACTCCAACCAGGATTCTGTTGAAATACCGTTGCACTATTTTGCCCGCGCCGATCTTCTCTTCTTCCGGAACAAGGATAATGAAGCCTTGGCCACCCTGGATTCTGTACGGACACTCTTCCCGGTTGATCTGATCACGGACGATATACTTATCAGGAAGGCTAAAATATCTTTGCGCCGGAACGACTACCAGGAAGCCATCCGCCTTCTCGACCAGGTTATCGAGAATTATGCTTGGGACCTGCTGGCCGACGATGCACTATTCATGGAAGCGGAAATTTATAGCGACAAACTGAAAGATAACGCCAAAGCTGCCGAACTATATAAAAAGATCCTGTTCGAATATTCCGGAAGTATCTATGTGTCGGAAGCAAGAAAGAGATACCGGGAATTAACCGGAAATTCCAAGGAAAAAGAACCCCTTCCGGATAATACAGGGGAAAAAACATTCTTCGATGGGAAATCCAATCTGGGCTACTGACAGAAAAAGGAGTTTGATGTATGGCCTTATGGCTGTACTGATCTGGTCAACTGTGGCTACTGCCTTCAAACTGGCATTGCGGGAGTTGGATTATGTTCAATTAATTTTTATTGCATCCGGAGTTTCTCTATTTTTCCTTTTTTTGAATCTGGTTGCCCACCAGGAGTTGAAAATCATATTCAGAGCTACCCGGAAAGAAATGATATGGTCAGCAGTGGCCGGTGCGCTCAATCCTTTTGCCTATTACCTGGTCATCTTTAAAGCCTATTCTCTTTTACCGGCCCAATTGGCCCAGCCACTGAACATGATCTGGCCGTTAACCCTGGCCCTTTTATCAGTCCCTCTGCTCGAGCAGTCCATTTCCTGGCGTCAGTTCCTGGCGTTGGGTATCTGTTTTGCCGGGATCATTATTCTTTCTTCTCAGGGAAGTCTCCAGGGATTTAAAAGCACCAGTCCTGCCGGAGTAATTCTTGCTTTGGGAAGTTCGGTCTTCTGGGCACTATACTGGATACTGAATGTGAAAGATCCCCGCCCGGAAACCGTAAAACTTTTTTTCAGTTTCCTGTTCGGATTCATCTATTTACTGCTCTTTCTGCCCCTGTTATCTGACTTTCATTTTCCTGCAGGCACCTCGCTCTATGCAGCCATATATGTCGGCCTTTTTGAGGTCGGAATCACCTATCTGATCTGGATGAGAGCCATGCAATGGAGCGATAATACGGCAGTTACCGGAAGCCTGATCTATATTGCACCGTTTTTATCCTTATTTTTGATCTCAACCATACTGGGAGAAAGGATACACCATACCACCATCGCCGGGTTGGTGCTGATCGCCTCAGCCATTCTTTACCAACAATTGCATAAATAGATGAAAGTGGAATCATACAGCATTCTTGGAATTGATCCCGGCACCAATGTAACCGGATTCGGGCTGGTACGGATCACAGGTAAGAAACCAGTCATTCTGAATCTGGGAGTCTTGCGTCCCGGCAAATTCGATGACCATTACCAGCGTTTGAAATATCTGCATGAAAGGGCGCTAAACCTGATCGATGAATTTCATCCCGATGTGATGGCATTGGAAGCCCCCTTCTATGGGAAAAATGTACAATCCATGCTGAAACTGGGGAGAGCCCAGGGAGTACTCATGGCCGCGGGGCTCTACCGGTCGCTTCCCATTTATGAATATGCGCCCCTGCTTGTCAAACAGTCTATCACCGGAATGGGTCGCTCCAGCAAAGAACAGGTTGCCTATTTTTTACAAAATATCTTCCACCTCACCGATCTCCCCAGGGAACTCGATGCAACGGATGCCGTTGCCGTAGCCATCTGCCACTTCTTACAACAGTCCAAACCGGTAAACACAAGGGAATTCAAAAACTGGGGAGATTTCGTAAGAAAAAATCCCGGCCGGGTTAAAAGATAATTCAGCCTCTTACAGACTTCCCCAGGTTATGTTTTGTCTTGATTTGGAGATGCATTGCAATTCATCCGACCCGGAATTTTCTTCCAGCAGATAAGCAGCCACCTCCACTGTAACTACCTGTCCCTGTGAAGGATAAGAGGTTTCTGATTGCCAGCCCTTTGTGCTTGTTCCGAGCGAATAGTTGGTGATACTGCTCGTAAAAGCCTGTGAGACAAAAAGGTAATTCCCTTGCTGATCAATAAGTTTTACATTGTAAGCATCTGCATTGGGAACATCATTCCATTCCAGGTCTACCCGTTCTTTTTTGGTAACATATTCACAAAGGGTAATATGAGGTGGATTGATGTAATTAGTCGTCAGCTTATCATAAAAAATCAACGACTCTCCACCGGCAAATGTAGCATTGAAAACATAATCACCTGAAACAGGAAGTGTTTTGGTATATTGCGCCAGCGGTGTGGACCAGACATAATCCTGGGTATAATTCAGGTAAGGAGCCAGTGTGTAAGTAACAGCCGGATTTCCGTTCAGATTCACAACTACCGAGGAAAAATCGGAATAGGAATAGGCATGCAATCCGAGACCCTTCACAGTATCTTGCCCGACGGTTTCTACCAGGATATAAGCATCACCATATCCCACGAGGTCAACCTCATTATCAAAGCAGGATGGGAGCATAGCAGATAATGCAAATAAAACACCCAGCCGGGACAATATTCTTTTATTCATTACTCTATACATGGTTTAATCGTTTTAAAATTTCTTTTGTTTATAGATTAGATAAACGCACAAAGGTTGCGTTTTAATCTCTTCTTTTTCAAAAAAAGCGGGAAAAGATGAGATGGTAACCTGAAAATGCAGGAAAAGAAAGAATTATGAAGGTCGGAATCAATAAAAGTGTATCTTTGCGCCACATTTTAAAAAACAGATAAGAGAAATTATGGCAGTTAAAATGAGGTTAGCGCGGCATGGCCGCAAAAAGTTTGCTTTCTACCACATTGTGGTAGCAAATAGCAGGGCGCCACGGGATGGCAGGTATATTGAAAGGATTGGTTCTTACAATCCCAATACAAATCCTGCTACCATAGATCTCGAATTTGACAAAGCCGTCGACTGGCTTGAAAAAGGCGCACAACCCACCGACACCGTAAGGGCAATTTTGTCTTACAAAGGTGTACTACTTAAAAAACACCTGAATGGAGGGGTGAAAAAAGGAGCATTTACGGAAGAAGAGGCTGAACGGAAATTTGATGCCTGGATGAATGCCAAAGAGGGCAAGATTCAGGAAAAGAAGGACCATTTGTCAAAAGAAGCGGATAAAAACCGTAAAAAACAGCTGGAAGCTGAATCTAAAGTCAATGAAGAACGTGCTGCCGCACAAGCCGCACGCAATGCTGCCCTGGCTAAAGAAGCTGCAGCAAAGGCTGCCGCTGAGGCTGCTCCAGAAGAAGGGGAAGCAGGAACTGAAGAAGCCCCCGCTGAAGGCGCTGAAGCATAATTTTGACCGCTGTTTCAGCAAGATACTCCAGGAGGCTGTCTTTAAAGGGCATTACGCTGCTTTTTAGACAGCCTTTCTCTTTTAAAAAATCGGTTCACATGAAAATTCTCTCCTTTGACCAGTGCATCCGTATCGGCACTTTCCTGAAGCAACAGGGCTTTTCAGGAACCCTTCAGCTTGTTTTTGAGCCTGAATGGGAGTTGTCGGTCAAATATGCGGATATTCTTTTCACTGAGACAGATGGAACCCTGGTCCCCTGGTTTGTGGCAGAAGAAGGGATCAGGATCACCTCCCCGAAAAGTGCATTGGTTGATCTGGATTGGATAAACACCGGGGCAGCTTCCAAAAAACTCGTCGGATGCCCCGTTTTTATTGAGAAAGACAAGACACGTACCAATGCAGCCGAAGAAAACCCGTCCGGGCTGATCGGTATGTGTTTATATGAAGAATCGGGGCAATTGATCGGAGAAATCACAAATGAAGAAGATTATTCTGGAAACATTGTGGTAACAATCCAGACCCGGAATGGCGAAAAATTAATCCCGCTGCACCCCGATCTGATTATCGGTTCCGATCCCGAACAAAACAGGCTGATCGTGAAACTCCCCGACGGAATTCTGGATCTGTGAGGACTCAATTTTATTTGTCACTGACCTCTTCGTGTTCAAAATAACGGATCATCCGTTTCCACTCTTCCGGCAGTATTTCCGAAATTTGCTCCCTGTAATTAAAACAAACCAGGACCGACGTGGAAACAGCACAGGGTTCAGCATCACCTTCCCTAATGATCTGCTGCGTCATTTCCAGACTTTTGGTCCCTATTGCACTCACCCTGGTTTTTACCGCTATGGAGTCATGCAGAAATACAGGATGAAAAAAATCGACCTTAAAACTGGCAATAACCAGCGAAACATCACCAAAATCTAAGGGATTGCCGGTTACTGTTTTAAAATATCCGATGCGGCCCAGATCGAAGTACTCCTGATATACCGAATTGTTTACATGCTGTGCCGGGTCCACATCGTTGAACCTGATCTGTACCGGAAGGGAATGATAAAACTCCATTGTTGTTTTTTTAACAAAGATATTTTCTGTCAGAAACCTTCACAAAGGAAAAATTTTTTATCGAATGGTGTAACATAGGCATGATTTATGCGTCTTTGACTATATACTTTTAAAAATTAGATTACATGAAAACAAAAATTGGTTCAATCTTACTTGCATTGGGTTTAATTGGCTGGTGCATTGAGGCATTGGCGGAAACAGATGAGAGAAAACTGACGGCATTTACTGAAATTAGTCTACGGATACCCGCAAAACTGTATATAGAACAGGGTAGTACTCAAAAGGTTACCATTGATGCAGATAGTGAGACACTCAAGGAAATCATTACCGAAATAAACGACAGGGCGCTGGTTGTCAGATTTCCTGCCAAAAACTATTTCAGGAAATCGGTTGATCCCGGGAAAATCACCATCCATGTTACCATGCCGGAAGTTACCGGGTTGAACCTTTCAGGTTCCGGTGATATTTTTGGAAAAGGGATCATCACAACACGCATCATCGATCTGAACCTGAGCGGGAGCGGCAATATTGACCTCACTGATCTGCAGGCTGAACGTGTAAAAGCCAGTATTTCAGGATCAGGAAACATCGTCATCGGGGGAGAAAAAACGGCTTCAGAATTTACAGGCAGCATTGCCGGATCTGGGAACATCAGGGCTGAGGAGCTGGAAGCTGATCAGGTCAAGGTCGTCATTGCCGGATCGGGTAATTGCGGTATCACATCAAACGGTAATGTGAATGTAAAGATCGCAGGATCGGGAAATTTTTACTACAACGGTAATCCCAATATAGATTCCACAATTGTCGGATCAGGCAAAATAAAAGAGATAAAATGAACTGCCCATGTCGGAATTTTGGTTTTACAATAAAAAGAATTAGTTTTATTCTGTTTAAACCTAAGTCTTTTTGTTTCTTTAACTAAAAATCTGATTTTATGGGAATAATGAAAGAATTCAAGGAATTTGCCATAAAAGGCAACATGGTTGACCTGGCTGTGGCAGTTGTAATCGGTGGTGCTTTCGGGAAAATTGTCACTTCATTTGTAAATGATGTGATTATGCCACCTATCGGGCTTCTTTTAGGCGGAGTTGATTTCAGTAACCTGAAAATTATGTTAAAAGCAGCAGAAGGAGAAGTCCCTGCAGTCACTCTGAATTACGGTGCCTGGATCAATACCGTGATTGACTTTCTGATTGTCGCAATGGTCATCTTTTTGGTGATAAAAGCGTTGAATTCAATGAAAAAGAAGCAGGAAGAGGCACCGGCTCCACCAGCAGCTCCATCAAAAGAAGAGATGCTGCTGACTGAGATACGCGATCTGCTGGCAAAAAAATAATCTGATCATGTGAAATAAAAAGGCTGTCAATCCGGCAGTCTTTTTTATTGCCTGATTATTTCAATTTGTCCGCCCGTTCCCAGCTTAATTATGCCGGATGGTTTTGCCGGTGATTTATCATCCTGTCGGAATCCGACCACATAATCCACCCGAGTTTTGATCTCTTCTGAAATATCCCTGAAAAGGGAGGGAGACGGTTCACCGCTGATATTGGCAGAAGTGGAAACCACCGGTTTTTTGAACCGGCTGATCAGTTCGCGGGTAAAAGGTTCCTGTGTAAACCGGATGCCCACACTCCCGTCGTCAGCGATCAGGCTTTTGGCAATATTCCTGGCACCGGGATATATGATGGTGAGAGGAGTGGTGGCAATTTCGATCAAATCCCAGGCTATATCAGGCACTTCAGAAACATAACGATCCAGAAGGGCAGGATTTTCCATCAAAATCAGCATGCTTTTTGAGTCAGGCCGGTTTTTAATGGCAAAGATCCGCTGGACCGCCACTTCATTGGTTGCATCACATCCCAAACCCCAGACCGTGTCGGTGGGATAAAGGATAACCCCTCCTTTTTTCAGCACCTCCAGTGCATTCCTCACATCTTCACCCATTTTCCAGTACTTTGTTATAAAAGGCCATCAAGGCATTTATCCGTCCTTCGGGATGAAACATCTGCGCCCTGATTTTTCCTTTCAACGACATTTCCCGGGCTACAGCCGGATTCCCGGTCACTTTGGAGATCAGCCGGGCAACTGCTTCCTCGTCGTTGGGATTACAGTACAATGCGGCGTCATTCCCAATTTCGGGAAGGGATGACACCGATGAAGTGATTACGGGACAGCCACAAGCCATGGCCTCGGCAATTGGTAATCCAAAGCCCTCATAATGTGAGAGGTAAACCATGCAAAGTGCCTGATGATACAGAGCAGGCAAATCAAAATCGGGTACATTGTCGAGAATGAATACCTTTTTATTCAACCGGTGCTTTTCAATGTAATCTGCAATCTCGTCGGTATAGTCCGTGGATTTTCCTACAATCACATAGGGAATGTCAATATGATGGTGGTGCAGAGCCTGTAAGACACCCAGCTGGTTCTTTCTCGGTTCAATGGTCCCGACCGTCAAAATGAATTGATCAGGCAACCTGTACCGGCTTCTGACTTCATCCATGTCATCCATGTAATAATTCAGGAAGAAACGTTCAGAGATACTCTGATAGATAACTTCCAATTTTTCAGGATCAACTCTGAGGTGATGGATCAGATCGCTCCGGGTTTGCTGACTTGTGGCAATGATACGGTCGGCCACATTGCAGGCATATTTCACCTTTTCGTAATAGATTCTCCGGTCAATGGTCCGGTAGAGTCCCGGAAAATTCATGAAGATCAGGTCATGTATGGTAACCACCGACTTAATCCCGGTATGATTAATCCCTGCAGGCAACTCATTACTCAGTCCGTGAAACAGATCCAGCCCGCTGTTCTTCAGCTTTTCCGATAGGTAATAAGTGCGCCATAGCGGTTTAAAAACGGAAAAGAAACGGTTTGCGGGAGAAACGGTCTCAAAAAAGAAATGTTCCTTGAATATATGAGCACGTATTTCGGGAGTATATAGGGTATAATGATGCTGCGGATAATATTTCTGCAACGCCACCAAGGTATTCCTGCTGTAGTTACCTAAGCCCGCTTTGTTCAAAAATGCCCGTTTTGCATCAAAACCAATTTTCATTTTCAGGCGAGATGAATTGTTGAATAGTGGGAAAAAACGGTTACGCTGTTCCCGGTCACTGCCGGTCAGACATCAAACCGGGTCAATCCCCCGAAATCAAGAGTGATAAAGTAATCATCCAAGGTTTCAGCCCGCCTGATCATAACCACATCGCCATTCTCACGGTGCAGTAACTCTGCCGACCGCAATTTACCGTTGTAGTTGAATCCCATGGCATGTCCGTGTGCTCCGGTATCGTGTATCACCACCAGATCATCCGGTTCCAGCAAGGGCAGCTGGCGGTCAATGGCAAACTTGTCATTGTTTTCACACAAGGATCCGGTGACATCATATAAACAATCAAGAGGCTGATCTTCTTTTCCCACCACGGTAATATGGTGATAGGCATTATAGAGTGCAGGCCGCATCAGATTGACCATACAGGCATCCAATCCGGCAAATTTCTTATAGGTATTCTTAATGTGCAGCACTTTCGATACCAGATAGCCATATGGACCGGTGACTGCTCTGCCCGATTCAAAATTCAACCGGAGCGGAAGGAGCCCGTTGGCTACAATGATTTCATCATAGCGTTTCCGGATTCCGCGGCTCATATATTCAATATCAACCGGTTGCTGCTCCGGTCGGTAAGGAATCCCAATCCCACCGCCCAGGTTGGCAAATTCTATATGAATGCCCAATTTTTCAGATATCTCAGCGATCAGTCGAAAGAGTATTTCAGCGGTCTCAATGAAATAGTCAGGATCCAGTTCGTTGGAGGCGACCATGGTATGGATACCGAACCGCTTTACTCCCTTCGAAAGGGCAATGCGATACGCTTCTATCATTTGTTCCCGGGTGAGTCCGTACTTAGCCTCTTCGGGATGTCCGATGATACGGTTACCCTCTTTCAGGCTGCCCGGATTGAAACGGAAACAAAGGGTATCAGGCAGTCCGGCATATTTCTCAAGGTACTCGATATGGGTAATATCATCCAAGTTGATGATGGCACCCAACTCCCTGGCTTTAAGGAATTCAGTAACCGGAGTATCATTGCTGGTGAACATGATCTCATCTCCCCTCATCCCCAGCCGCTCGGCCAATTCCAATTCCGCAAGGGAACTGCAGTCAATGCCGAAGCCCTCTTCCCTAAGGATCTTCATCAGATAGGGATTGGGAGTTGCCTTAATAGCAAAATACTCAACAAATCCTTCATTCCATGTAAATGCGTCTAGGAAACGCCTGGCAAACTGACGAATCCCCTTCTCATCATAGATGTGGAAAGGAGTAGGATATTTATCAATAATTTCATCCAGTTTTTCTTTACTGAACGGTAACCTCTTAACTGACATAACAGGATAATTTCAATACAAATGTATCACATTAGTGATGCAGAGTGACAAGAATCACCGAGTTGCAGAATAATTGAACGGATATCTTAACAAACGGTAAAGAATAGAGCTCAATTTCAGGCAACCTTCTATCTTTGTGTTCAAAAGTAACAAAAAAGAACCTGAAATGGCATTAATCAATGAACATTACCAAAAGCTTGCTGCC
Source organism: uncultured Prolixibacteraceae bacterium (assembly GCA_964461245.1). Lineage (GTDB taxonomy): Bacteria > Bacteroidota > Bacteroidia > Bacteroidales > Prolixibacteraceae > UBA1413. The sequence continues at coordinate 10,724 of CAYWTT010000077.1, forward strand.
GGTTATCTGTTTCCAGAAATCGGACGCCGCGTCAACGAATACGTCAGGACACATCCGGAGAAAAAGGTGATCAGAATGGGAATCGGAGATGTGACCCGTCCACTGGTGCCCGCGGTTATCAAAGCTTTTCATGAAGGAGTGGAGGAAATGGCTCATATTTCGACATTCAAAGGATATGGCCCCGAACTGGGCTATGATTTCCTGCGCGAAACAATTACAGAAAAAGCATATGGTGCCAGAGGAACCCATATCTCTCCTGAAGATATTTTCATTTCCGACGGATCAAAATGTGACACGGGCAATATCCAGGAAATTTTCGGCGACAACAATAAAATCGCCATTTGCGACCCGGTATATCCGGTATATGCCGATACTACGGTAATGTCGGGAAAGACC
>CAYWTT010000078.1:0-10982 GCA_964461245.1 uncultured Prolixibacteraceae bacterium
GATTTCATAGTCATTCCCTTTGACCAGGAAATCGGGTGAGATGGTTTTTATCAGGTTGAGTGGGGTGTCCTCCTCAAAAATGACCACAGCGGATACAAACTGAAAAGCAGCCAGCAGATAGGCCCGGGAATACTGATCCATCAGCGGTCTTCCCGAACCTTTTAAGCGGGAGACCGACCGGTCGGAATTCAATCCTACGACCAGCCTGTCCCCCTTCCCAGCGGTCTTTGCCAGATATTCAGCATGCCCCCGGTGGAGAAGATCAAAACATCCGTTGGTGAAAACCACTGTTTTGCCTTTTCTTTTCCACTGATGTAAAAGGGGCTCCAGGTGGGTGATATCCGGAAAAATTCTGGATTCGATCCTTTGAGAATGGTTCATGTCAAACTTTTTATAAAAATAGAAAAACCCGGTTTAAAATGAAAATAGTGGAGTTCCTCCGGATTGTTAAATTATGGCAACTGTAATAAAGAGTTGATTTGCTGCGGATAATTGTTATTAATTTTATTTTAGTTACTTTTGTAAAGTTAAATTACTGCTTCGAAAGGTAGATGGAAAATAAAAGAATTCTTTATATATCGCAGGAAATAACCCCCTACTTACCCGAAACCGAAATGTCCGAAATTGCCAGGTATTTGCCGCAGGGAGTCCAGGAAAGAGGCCGGGAAATCAGAACCTTCATGCCGCGTTATGGTTGTGTGAACGAACGGAGAAATCAGCTGCATGAAGTGATCAGGTTATCCGGGATGAACCTGGTGATCAATGATACCGACCATCCGCTGATAATTAAGGTGGCTTCTATCCAGGCGGCCCGGATGCAGGTCTACTTCATTGACAATGAGGATTATTTTCATCGGAAATGTGTTTTGTACGATCCGGAGAATAACTTTTTCGAAGACAACGATGAACGGGCGATTTTTTTTGCCAGGGGTGTGCTGGAGACGGTTATTAAACTTCGCTGGGCTCCTGATATCATCCACTGTCATGGATGGCTCACTGCCCTGGTCCCGCTTTACATAAAGAAATATTACAACGATGAACCTCTTTTTACAAGGTCTAAGGTGGTTTATTCAGTTTACAACGATGAATTCCCGGGGATGCTGAACAGGAATTTCAAAAAGAAACTCCTGATGAAGGGAATTTCGGGGAATGATGTGAAGATTTTGGAGAATCCCACTTATGTCAACGTAAGTAAGCTGGCCCTTCAGTTCTCTGATGCCATCATCAAGGGGACCGACGGGATTAATCCGGAAGTGGAAAAAATCATGCTGGAAACAGGGAAAAAAATTCTGCCTTTACAACCCAAAGAAACATATATAGACGCATATAATGAGTTTTACAGCCAAATGTAATCCTCACGCTTTACAAACCCTATAAATGATTTAGCATGTGTGGAATAGTAGGCTACATCGGAAACAAAAATGTGTATCCGATATTGATGGGTGGTCTGAAACGGTTGGAATACAGGGGATATGATTCTGCCGGAATTGCCGTTTTTAACCATCATTTATCCGTATACAGAAAAAAAGGGAAAGTTTCGGAACTGGAGCAGTATTGTGCGGACAAAGATATCAGCGGAAACCTGGGAATCGGGCATACCCGCTGGGCAACGCATGGTGAACCCACCGACGGGAATGCCCATCCCCACACCTCCAGGAACGGGCGGTTTACTTTGGTACACAACGGAATTATTGAGAACTATGCGGAGCTCAAAACTGATTTGACGGAGCAGGGATACAGCTTCACCAGTGAGACTGATACGGAAGTACTGGCTCACCTGATCGAGTATTTTTACGAGCAGGGAGAGGAGATCAGCCCCGAAATGGCAGTCAGACTGGCTCTTTCCAAAGTTGTCGGGGCATATGGCATTGCCGTTTTATTTAATGAAGATCATAACAAGCTGATGGCTGCCCGTAAAGGCAGTCCTTTGGTAATCGGGATCGGAAAGGGAGAGTATTTCCTGGCATCCGACGCCGGGCCTATTGTCGAATATACCGACCATGTGGTTTACCTGAACGATTATGACATGGCTGTTCTGGAGAGGGATGGCCTCACCATAAGGAATATCGAGAACAATCCGGTTTCCCTTAAAATCCAGCAGGTGAACCTCAATATGGGGGAGTTGGAGAAAGGGGATTTTGAACACTTCATGCTGAAGGAAATTTTTGAACAGCCCAGAACAATTGAAGAGACCTTCCGGGGCCGTCTTAAAACCGATCAGGCAGAAATCGTGCTGGGAGGATTGCTCGATGTCTTACCCCGGATGGCAGATGCCGGCCGTATTATCCTCATTGGTTGCGGAACCTCCTGGCATGCAGCCCTGATCGGGGAATACCTGATCGAGGAGTATGCCCGCATTCCCGTAGAAGTGGAATATGCATCCGAGTTCCGTTACCGCAATCCGGTGATCTCTTCAAAAGATGTAGTGATCGTGATCAGTCAGAGCGGAGAAACAGCCGATACGCTGGCAGCCCTGAAGATGGCCCGTGAAAACAAAGCATTGGTGCTCGGAATCTGTAACGTGGTAGGATCCAGCATTGCCCGTGAAACTTCAGCGGGTGTCTTTACCCATGCCGGTATGGAAATCGGTGTGGCTTCCACCAAGGCTTTTACTGCCCAGGTCACCGTACTCTCCATGCTGGCGTTTAAGCTGGCCTATTTGAAAAAGAACATATCAGCGGAACTCTATAGGCAATTGATTAGTGAACTGGCTGCAGTGCCTGAAAAAACAAGGACCATTTTATTATCTCATCCCCATATCAGGGCGATAGCCGAAAAAATCAAAGATTCGGTAAATGCGCTTTATCTCGGACGGGGGATCCTTTTTCCCGTTGCCATGGAGGGAGCATTGAAGCTGAAGGAGATCTCCTATATTCATGCGGAAGGGTATGCCGCAGGGGAAATGAAACACGGACCCATTGCCCTCGTCGACGATAACCTCCCGGTGGTGGTCGTGGCTCCTCAGGATGTTTATTATGAGAAAATAGTCAGCAATATTCAGGAGGTAAAAGCCCGGAAGGGCATTATCATTGCCATTGTTTCCGAAGGGGACCTTGCCTTGAAGGAGATGGCCGATTTCGTCATCGAAGTACCCCGTTCCCATCCGGCCGTGTCGCCGCTTCTGGCTGTCATACCCCTCCAGTTGCTGGCTTATTTTGTGGCCGTACTCCGGGGGTGCAGCGTCGACCAACCCCGTAATCTGGCCAAGTCGGTAACCGTGGAATAATCTGAAGGAAAGGGAAGGACCGCTTCATTCCCTTGTTTTGATCCGCATCTCTCCTTTTTTTCCAGGATGATCCTTGTCGGGTTTGGTGACCACGATCGATTCAATCTGATCGGCATTTATGTTTTTGATCTCTTTGGCTGAGACCTTTTTGCCGTTGATGTAATACACCATATTGGTGTCGCCGGGCATGCTAAGGAAAATAGGCTGACGCCGATACTGGGCCGCCATTTCACGGTATTTTTCAGCCATCTCTCTCTGCTGTTCGGCAAATTCCCGTTGTTTTTCATTCAATATAAGGTCCTTTTGCCTAAGCTGCTCCACTTTTTCATTGTTCAGCTTTTTCATTTCTTCTCCCAAATGCCTGAAATTTTGTTGCTCTTCCCAGTTGAATGCGTTGTCATAATTGAAATGGTAAGGTCCATAAGTGTACACATCCTGGCCCTCAATCTTGTTCAGGCTTTCCAGTCCTTTAATGTTCAGGGTGGTATTCAGCCCGGTGACGTTGGCGAGGTCTATATCTCCGTTAAGTTCGACCAGCGTAAGCCTGGAGGCGGTTGCCGACACCAGTGACAAAGCTGTTATTTTTTCTCCGTTTTTCTTCAGAAAGACCTTTATATCTTCTCCGTAGCGGTTCTCGGTTTTGAAGAGGGTGAATGACTGGCTTTTATAATAATTCAGGACGGTTTTATGGATCTCTGAAGTGATCCCGGGAGTTTTGACGGCCTCCTTACCCAAGGGAAGTTCATTGAGAGAGACAACAAGGATATTGTCCATCTTCTGGAGGGTTTCATAAACCGGAGAACGGGTATCTACCTGTTTTTTCCTGAGGTAAATATCGAACATGTCACGGGTGAGGTTTGTGGCGCTGAATCCTTCCGTTCCGGCATATTTCTCGGTAAGGATTCCGAATAATCCCTGTGAGGTGGCGGTGAAGCAGATCAGCAGGGAGAAACATACAATCACAATTCTTTTCATGGCTTTTTCTATTAATTGATGATAATGTCCACATTTTCGCCGACCCACAGAACCAACATGTCGGGCTCCTCCGCTTCAGGCTGGAGGCTCAGGGCGACCTTTGAAAGAGCCTGCTCCATAAGGATAAACTCCTTTTCATTTCTCTTCTCCTGCTGAAAATCCGAATAAAGGGTTACCAGTAAAAGAAACAATGCAGCCATGGAAGCGAGGCTGAAGATTCTGAACCTATGCGGCCTTTCCCTGTCTTTTTCTTCCAATTGGCTGAACAGGGATTCTTCCAAATCTTGGGGCAGAGCTGATTCTGCTTCGTAATAAGCGAAGATTTCCCGTTCGGGAATCTGTTCTGCTGAGCAGCCAAGCTCCCTTTTCAGCAGGATCTCCTCTTCAGGAGTGGTCTCTCCTGCATAATACCTATCCAACAGGCTGGTAAGTTCCTCTTTCATAGTTGTAAATTTTTTCCATCTCTTCTCTTACCTTCATCCTTGACCTGGATAACAGCACACGGATATGGGCCATTTCCAGTCCGGTCATCTGATGAATTTCCTCATAGGAAAATCCGTCTATTTCCCTCATCTGCAATATCTCCCTGTATTTTTCAGGCAGATTTCCAATGATCCGGTGAACATGTTCCAGCTTTTCAACCGTTTCATGATCCCCGTCAACTCCCGGATGAAGGGCTCTCAACTCTTCAAAATTGCCGTAGAGTGAAATCTTGCGCTTTTTTTTCATATCGAAACAAAAATTGCGGGCAGCGGTGAGAATATACCCATCCGGATTCTGGCATTTTTCCAGGAAGGATCTTTTATTCCAGAGTTTCAGCATCAACTCCTGGAGGGCATCCTTGGTCTCCTCCTCATCACCCAGAATCCGCCTGACCATGGGATAAAGCTTGCGGGTGTATGGACCCATCCGGTATTTAAATTCTTCGGCTGTCATTCTACTGAGATTAACGACAAAATCGGGAATTTGTAACAGGGTGATCTGTTTTTTTCTTCATCAATTTACTGGGTAGCCGGAAAATCCTACATTTGCATCCATATTTCAGGCAATGACCTTTACGCTGTTTCTTACTTTTTTGTTTGTAGGTATCGGATTGTGTTTCGATACTTTTGCTGTTTCCGTTTCATTCGGTGTACTGAAAAAGGAGATTCAGTTCCGGCAGGCCAGCAAGGTCGCTGTCGTGCTTGCTTTTTTTCAGGCTTTGTTGCCGGTTATCGGTTGGCTGATCGGTGTTTCAGTCAAGAACCTGATTTCCAGCATAGATCACTGGATGGCTTTCGGATTGCTGGCCATTATTGGTGCCAGGATGATTTACGAAGGGATCCGGAAAGAGGAGGAGAGAAAAGAGTTTGATCCGATGAAACCGGGTGTGCTGATCGGAGTGGCTGTGGCCACCAGCATTGATGCACTGGTTGTCGGCTTGAGTTTCGGTTTTATCGGCACAAACATTTTATTTCCCGCTATCATCATCGGTTCGGTCACTTTTCTGGCTTCTATGCTGGGAATGCTTTTCGGGAAGAAGATCCCCGGCAAAACCAGTCACCGGAGCCTGATCATAGGAGGGACTATCCTGATATTGATCGGTTCCAAAATTCTGGTCGAACATATGCTGGGATAAAAGATCACAACCGGGTGATCTCCAAAATGACCTTTTTCTCTGAATCAGGAATATCCTTTTGCCAAACCGGATAGGGGAGCACATCTATCAGTCTGAAAATATGGTTATTGAGTGTGTCAGATCGATGTTGAAAGGTGTCAAGCACCAATTCGCTGGTTTGTTTTTCCTTTACCTCAAAACGTACGGTGGCTACTCCCATCCAAATACAAACGACGCCGGTCGGGCAGCGTGAATCGTTTATCTCCAGTACTTTGACTGAAAAGTCGAAAGAAGGAGACCGGTAAATCACACCGGTTTTCATGGAGACTTCCTCATTAAGTTCTATCATTCCGGGTTCTGTCTCTTTTTTACATCCCGTCAGGATAATTACTGCCAGCAAAATATAAATCAGATGTTTCATAACCCTTTTTACGTAATGACGTACCAGAGGTTCAAAAAGTTGCCCGAAAGCTCTAATTTTGTAAATATTTTAAACCGATGAAGATAGGAAATACCGATTTAGGCTCCATGCCCCTGTTTCTGGCACCTATGGAAGACGTAACCTACAAGTCATTCAGGTACATGTGCAAGAAATATGGAGCCGATGTGATGTATACCGAATTTGTTTCTTCGGAAGCATTGGTCAGGAATGTGTCGAAAACCAGGCAGAAGATGACCCTTTTCGATTTTGACCGTCCGGTGGCGATTCAAATTTATGGTCATAACATCGATTCCATGGTGGTGGCTGCCAAAGTGGCGGAAGAGGCAGGACCCGATTTCATTGACATCAATTTCGGCTGCCCCATGAAGAAGATTGTCAGGCATGGAGCGGGAGCGGCCTTGTTGCTTGATCTGCCCAAAATGCAAAGAATGGCTGAAGCGGTTGTGAAAGCTGTCAGGTTGCCGGTGACCGCCAAAACCAGATTAGGGTGGGATGAGCAAAACAAACCGGTGCATGAAGCTGCCCTCCGGTTGCAGGATGCCGGTATCCAGGCTTTGGCCATACACGGCCGAACCCGCAGCCAGCTTTACAACGGTTATGCCGACTGGAGCCTGATCGGGGAAGTGAAAAACGATCCGGCCATTCATATCCCCATCATTGGCAACGGGGATATCCGGGGACCTCAAAGAGCCGCTGAGCTGTTGAGCCAATCGGGTGTGGACGGATTGATGATTGGCAGGCCGGCTATCGGCAGACCATGGATTTTCAGGGAGATCCGGCATTATTTTAACACCGGTGAAATTCTGCCTCCCCCTCAAGTTGCCGAAGTCGTCGAAAATGTAAGGGAACAGCTTTTACTTGCTATCGGATGGAAGGAGGACGAAAAGCGGGGAATCATGGAAATGCGGCGGCACCTGGCTAAATATTTCCCCCATCTGCCTGATTTCCGTGAATTGAAGATTAGACTTTTACAGGCTGTTAATTATCAGGATGTGAATGCCTTGCTTGGTGAGATTGCCGAAAAATACCACGGCATGAATGTTGATTACAGCGATATTACCTTAAACTGAAGGGATGAAAAAAAGATATGCACGCCATTATGATGAAAATTCACTGCAGAGGAAACTGAAAGAGTATTCGGTGAAAGCCGGGCAACAGGTAGTATATGCGGTTTTGTTGTTATACTATATTTTGAAATCACCTGAGGTTTCCCTTAGGAAAAGAGCCTCGATCGCAGCTGCCCTGGGCTACTTCATCCTTCCCCTTGATGCGATACCCGACCTGGTCCCTCTGATCGGCTTTACAGATGATCTTGGGGTGCTGATCTTTGCGCTGACCCAGATTTCAGGTTGCCTTACTCCCGGGATCAAACAGCAGGCAAGGGTGAAGTTGAACGAATGGTTTAAAAAGGTGGATGAGAAAAAACTGCAGGCTTTGGAAGGGAAAATTGCGGATTGAAAGATGAAGACTAACCTTTTTTGTTTGTTTTTTTTGTGGAGTGTGTTCATTCTGGCACCGGCGGTTTCACTTGCCCAAGTCAGGGTGGAGAAGAAGCCGGTACCTCCCAGGGAACAACTGAAAATCCCGCCCAAAACCGGAGCGGGTTATGTGTTGCTCCCCGGTCGCTGGATATGGCACCGGCCTACAAAGACGTACCTCTGGCAAAGCCCGGTCTGGGTCGTGCCCCCGGAAGGAAAAGCTTACTCTCCCGGATATTGGAAAACAGTAAAAAAAGGATGGGTCTGGGTTCCAGGGAAATGGGAGAACAAAAGGCGATTATGGTCAAAAATCACTGGCGGATAGTGGCTGTTCTTTCGTAAGCTGCTGAAAAATATCCCCGAGGTTTTGCTGTATTTCCGACAAGGCAAGAAGGGACCGCCCCGAATTAACTGCAAACCGGAACAGGACCGGGCGGATATCTTCCGTACCGGAGGCAGAAACCAGCCAGCCACCTCCTTCCGGAGATATTTCTCCAGCACTCAGGATCTGTTTCAGTTCATGAACCATAACCGGGCGGTCAAATTCAACATAGACCTGCTGGTTGCGGTTCAGCCCCGATTCCTTCAGCAGAGTCAGGTTGCTGTCTGCCACCAGCATTCCGTGATGGATTATCACCACCCGCCCGCAAATGGCTTCGATTTCCTGTAAAATGTGAGAAGAGAGCAGCACAGTTTTTTCTTTGCTGATTTCCCTGATCAGTTCCCTGATTTCTTCCAACTGGTTGGGATCCAGTCCGCTGGTTGGTTCATCCAGAATCAGCAAATGGGGATCATGAATCAATGCCTGCGCCAGCCCCACCCTTTGGCGGTATCCTTTGGATAACGCGCCGATTTTTTTGTTTTTCTCAGGGCCCAGGCCGGTCAGGTCGATCATCTCCTTTACCCGGTTCCTGATTGATTTCAGTTTGTAAAAACCCGCGGCAATCTCAAGATATTCGGTTACATACAGGTCAGTATACAGGGGATTGTTCTCGGGAAGATATCCGATCCCCATCTTGATGGCTGTTCCGTCGATTGTAACCTTCTCCCCGTCGACCAGAATTTCACCTTCACTGGCGGGAAGGTATCCGGTAATGATTTTCATCAGGGTTGATTTTCCGGCCCCGTTGGGCCCCAGGAAACCAACCAGTTCTCCTTTATGCAGGGTAAACGAAACGTGGTCAAGCGCTTTCTGTCTGCCGTAATATTTGGTTATCTGCTTAATTTCTACCGACATGGAAATAAAATGAGCAACAAAAATAGTCGATTCTTTTTATTTTTATGTGAATGGATTAATTTTGCATTTCAGGCTTTGAATGTTCAACACATGGATAATCCTAATTTTAAATATATCAATGATTTATGCCGTTATGAACGGTTAAAGACCAGGGAAGTGCTAATCGGATCAATTCCGTTGGGAGGTGATAACCCGATCCGCATCCAATCGATGACCGATACGGATACGAAGGACACAGAAGCAACAGTAAACCAAATAATTAACATAATTAAATCCGGTGCCGATTACGTCAGGGTGACGGTAAAAGGCCTTCGTGATGCGGAAAATCTGGCCAATATTAAAAAGGAGCTGGTTGAGAGGGGGTATACCAATCCATTGATCGGCGACATCCATTTTAATCCCAGGTTGGCTGAGATAGCTGCCCGTTACATTTCGAAGGTCCGGATAAACCCGGGGAATTTTTATGACAAGCGGGCGACCTTTGAACATTTGTTATATACTGATGAGCAATACCGGGATGAGTTGCAGAAAATTGAAGAGCAGTTCATTCCGTTCCTGGAGTTGCTGCGGAAAAGCAATACGGCTTTGCGTATTGGGGCGAATCAGGGTTCGCTGAGCGACCGGATCATGAGCCGGTACGGCGATACGCCCACCGGGATAGTCGAATCGGTGATGGAATTTCTCCGGATATGCAAGAAAGTGAATTTCAATAACGTGGTGATCTCGATCAAGTCGAGCAACACCCGGGTAATGGTATATACGGTAAGGCTGCTTTGTTACCGGATGAGGCTGGAAGACATGGATTATCCGCTTCATCTTGGCGTGACCGAGGCTGGTGAAGGGGAGGAGGGCCGCATCCGTTCTTCCGTGGGTATCGGTGCCCTGCTGGCCGACGGGATAGGAGACACCATCCGGATTTCGCTTACTGAAAAGCCGGAGAGGGAGATCCCGGTAGCCCAGAAGCTAATCAGTCACTTCCGTTCGTATCAGGATCACCAGCGTATCACCGCACCCTTGCATGCCCAGGTTAATCCCTTTGAGTATGAAAGGCGTTCCACCCGGCCGGTGCTTAACATGGGCGGCCGTTCCTTGCCGGTGGTCGTGGCTGATCTGGGGGACCGTTCCCTGCAGGAGATCCTTCCCATCAGGGGGAAACTGATTCCCGACTACTTTTTATCGGGAAACAAGGTGTTGGATATCCAGGGGAATTCCAACCCTGTCATATCTTTGGAAGAGTATCTCTTTGAAAGTACCCGCTGGGGCCGGATGAAATTCATCCGTACAGACAAAATGGAATTCGACCGTTTCATGGACCGGCACCCGGAAATCATAACCAAGCTGAAACAGACCCGTAAAACGGTCCTGATCATGGAGAGTTACAATAAGAATCCCTTTGCAGAAATGCGTGCTTTCTTCATGATGCTAGACACTCATATCTGGAAAGTACCCGTCATCCTTTACCGGAGGTACAATGAACGTTCGCTGGAGGATTTGCAGGTCAAAGCCTCGGCCGACCTGGGTGGCTTGCTGATCGACGGATACGGGGATGGCCTCTGCATTTCGAATGATCATGAGAACATCACCTTTACCGAATTAAAAGACCTCAGTTACGGAATCCTTCAGGCTTCCAGGATGAGGGTTTCCAAAACCGAATTTATCTCATGTCCGGGGTGTGGCCGAACCCAGTTTGACCTACATGAAACCACTCTGAAAATCAAGGAGCATTTCAGTCATCTGAACCACCTGAAGATCGGCGTAATGGGTTGCGTGGTGAACGGCCCGGGTGAAATGGGGGATGTCGACTATGGTTTTGTCGGTGCTGGAAACGGCAAGATCAACCTCTACAAAGGGCAGCAGCTAGTCAAGCATTACATCCCCTATGAGATGGCTGTTGAAGAGCTGGAGCACCTGATACGGGAGAATGGGGACTGGATTGACCCCTGATCTTCTTCAGAATACAAGCCCGAATCTGAATCCTCCCACCATTAAGGTGCCTGAATACCCCAGGTCGCCCCACCATTCGTTAT
>CAYWTT010000079.1:0-10952 GCA_964461245.1 uncultured Prolixibacteraceae bacterium
TCAGGGAAGGCAAAGTGATGAAGGTGATCGACATGGTTCCTGATCTGGAGGTTTGTGGCGGTCAGGATGGAGAGGTGCTGATTGTCAGTTGGGGCGGAACATTCGGACATACCATCAGCGCGATGCGTGAGCTGCGAAAACAGGGAAGAAGTGTCAGCCTTGCCCATTTCAATTATATTAAACCGCTGCCGGCCAATACTGCCGAAGTATTCCGGAAATTCAAAAAGATCATTGTCTGTGAACTGAATATGGGACAGTTTGCCGCGTACCTGCGGGATAAAGTCCCTGGATTTACCTATCACCAGTTAAATAAGCTGAAGGGATTACCCTTTACCGTAAGTGAAATTGAGGAAGCTGTCATCAAATTATGGGAGGCATAAAAATGGAAGAGATCAAATATACCATCAAGGATTTTAAAAGTGAGAACGAAGTGCGCTGGTGCCCGGGTTGCGGGGACTATGCCATTATGAACGCCGTTCAGCGGGTGATGGCAGATCAGGGAATTTCTCATGAAAAATATGCCGTCATTTCGGGTATCGGCTGTTCTTCCCGGTTTCCCTATTATATGAGCACATACGGGTTCCATACGATCCATGGCCGGGCTATGGCCGTGGCATCCGGTGTCAAGTGTGCCAATCCCGACCTCACCGTATGGGTGATCACCGGAGACGGAGATGCCATGGCCATTGGAGGGAACCATTTTATCCACCTTGTGAGGAGAAATATTGACCTGAATGTGATTATATTCAACAATAAAATATACGGTTTAACCAAAGGTCAGTATTCACCCACTACCGATCGTGGATTTAAATCAAAAACCTCTCCTTTCGGGACCATTGAGGATCCGTTTGTACCGGGACAACTGGTGATCGGTGCAAGAGGAACATTTTTTGCCCGCACCATCGACGGGAATCTGAAAATGAGCCAGGAGGTGTTTGCCGAAGCGGCTGGGCATAAAGGCACATCCATTGTGGAAGTGTTACAGAACTGCATGATTTACAACAACGGAGTGCATGATCAGATCACAGATCCTGCGTTCCGGGCCGAAAGACAATTGTATCTCAGACACGGGGAACCCATGCTTTTCGGACAGAATAACGATAAAGGGCTTATCATTCATAAAGGGAAGCTTAAGGTTGTCACGGTCGGGGAAAACGGAACCACTCCCGACGATATCCTGGTACACGATGCCACTGAACCGGATCCTCTGCTGCATCTTGCCCTGATCAATATGCAACTGCCCGATTTTCCCGTTGCTTTCGGAGTGATCCGGAGTGTACCTTCGCTGGTGTATGACCGGGAAATGGCTGCCCAGGTCAGCGAAATCAAAAAAACAGCAAAGATCAAATGTGTGGACGACCTGCTCAGATCAGGAAATACCTGGGAAGTAAAAGATACAGGATACAAACCTGACTCCGACTTCTGCCTCACCAGTGGCCCGTTCCTTTAAAGCATAAAAAAACCTGTCACCCCGGCAGGTTTTTTATATATTCGCATGGATCACTCAAAACGACTTGTCATGGATCTGGACAAAATCACCCTGTCGGCCGTTTATAAAAAGCGGAAAATCGACCGTGATATTTTTCACGAATTGATGCCAACTAAAGTGAAAGAGGTTTTACTGGTAGCCAACCTATATGATTCCTATTTTGTGGTCAGGGAAGGACAGTTTACCGATAAAATCTTTGGGGAATACCTTCAGCTAAACCTCTATTCAGCACCCCGTTTCACCAGTGCAAACACATATGAGGAAGCCATGTATTTACTGGAAGCCCGTGAGTATGACCTGGTCATTGTCATGGCAGGTGTCGATAAAAAAACACCACTGATCATAGCCCGTGATATTCACAATAAACGGCCCAAATTGCCCATACTTTTACTCGCAAATAATAATGCCGATCTCAGGTATTTCAAAACCGAGGTGCAAAGGGTAGATTTTATTGACCGGACTTTTGTCTGGAACGGGAATTCCAACGTTTTCCTGGCCATGATCAAATATGTGGAAGACCGTAAAAACATAGCTCCCGACACCAAACTGGGTAATGTCAGGGTCATCCTGCTGGTGGAGGACAGCATCCCATACTATTCCAGGTATCTTCCCGTGCTATATACCACCATCATGAGTCAGACTCAAAACCTGGTGGAGGATGATACAACCGATGAGTTGCACATGATCCTTAAAATGAGGGCGCGCCCCAAAGTGATCCTGGTCAGCACTTACGAAGAAGCGCTGAATATTATTAACACCTACCACGATTATCTTCTTTGCGTAATTTCCGACGTTAAGTTCGAAAAGAACGGATTTGATGAGGAAAATGCAGGAATTCAGCTCCTGCAGTACGTGAACAGTGTGATGAATTACCCAATTCCCCTGTTACTCCAATCTCATGACATTGCCAATGCGGAAAAAGCTAGACAGATCGGAGCTGATTTTATTGACAAAAATTCAGAAAGCCTTTCCCTGGACATCCTGAACTTCCTGTATCGCCGGTTGGGATTCGGCAACTTTGTATTTAAAGACCAGGATGGCACCCCGTTGATGGAAGCCCGTAATTTGCAGGAGTTTGAAGAGATGTTCCGCATCATTCCGGGCTCAGCCCTTCAATACCATGGCAGCCGTAACTCATTCAGCACCTGGCTGATGGCCCGTGGGGAAATCAATATGGCCGAACAGCTGATCCCCAAGCAGACCGAGGATTTCAACTCAACAGAAGATCTGAGGCAATTCTGTCTCGATGTTTTCCGTAGCGTCCGGCTGAAAAAGCTGCAGGGACGCATCATTAAATTCGAACCTGATTTGGTCAACCTTAACCGTTTTGTCATGCGGATCGGGAAAGGTTCCCTGGGAGGTAAAGGCCGCGGAATGGCATTTATCAGCAATTTCATTGAAAGAATTGATTTCAGCAAAATTATACCGGGGATCAATATCCGGATTCCTCCCACTACAGTCATCGGGGTCAGTGAATTTGACCGGTTTATTGAATTCAATAACCTGTATACCAATATTTACAGCAGCAATGATTATTTCCAGATCAGGAACCAATTTCTGGAAGGCAGGTTTGAGGATGAAATCAAAGAACAGCTGTTCGAATACCTCAAGGTCATGAAAATGCCCCTCGCCATCCGGTCATCCGGACTTTTTGAGGATTCATTGCTCCAGCCTTTTGCGGGGGTTTATGCCACATATCTGATCCCCAACAACCATCCTGACATTAAAGTTCGTTTCGAACAGCTGGTTACAGCCATAAAAATGGTATATGCCAGCATCTTCACCGACTCAGCCCGGGGATATATTGAAGCGGTCAATTACAAAATCGAAGAAGAAAAAATGGCTGTGATCATTCAGGAAGTGGTGGGCCATGAATTTAACGGGAAATTTTACCCGCACATTTCCGGAGTTGCTCATTCCTATAATTACTATCCTGTTGCCTACATGGAGCCTGACGATGGTGTATCCATTTCTGCGGTCGGTTTGGGGATGTACGTTGCAGGAGGTGAACCGGCTTACCGCTTTTGTCCGAAATACCCCTCCATTAATACCGCTTCCTTAAAAGACCAGGTGAGGGAGTCGCAGCGCCATTTTTATGCCATCGACATGCAAAAAAACACCTTCGATCTGATAGAAAAAGGTGAAGATGCTGCGATCCGCCGTTACAGGGTCAAAGAAGCAGAAGCCGACGGAACGCTTGATCTGTGCGTTTCCACCTACATTATGGAAAACGATTACCTGATACCCGGAATGAGTTTTCCTGGTCCCCGGATCGTGGATTTCAGCAATATTCTGAAGTACAACGCCATTCCGCTGGCTGATACATTGAAGTTGCTCCTCCGGCTTTTCAGGGAGGCAATGGGATCACCTGTTGAAATGGAATACGCCATCGACCTGAAACCTGGGGATAACAATCTTCCAACCTTCTACATCCTGCAGATCAAACCCCTGATAAGATCAGAGGAACAGGTGGATATTGAACCTCTGACACAGACGAAAAACCACTTACTGCTTTTTGCCGAAAAAGGGATGGGCAATGGGGTCGTGACGAATATCAGGGATGTGGTATATGTGGAAACGCACAGCTTCAGTTCGCTCATCACCGAGGAAATTGCCCGTCAGGTCAGTGAATACAACAAATATTTTGAGGAAAGTCAAACCGAATATATTCTGATCGGTCCCGGGAGATGGGGCACAACTGACCATTTTACAGGCATTCCCGTTTACTGGGCAGGAATCTCCAAAGCAAGAATCATCGTGGAGATCGGGTTGCACAATTTCCCGCTGGACGGATCTTTGGGCTCTCACTTCTTTCACAATGTCACCTCCATGAATGTCGGATATTTTTCGATTCCTTACAATTCGCCGTCTTCCTTCATTAACCTGGAAATCCTGGAAAAACAGGAAACCATAAGGTCAACCGGATATATTCACCATGTAAGGTTTGAAGAACCGCTGACCATCATGATGGATGGCCGGAGCAGGCAGGCGATCATCCGTTACGAGAAGGAATAACTTCCGGATTGCACAAAGAATTCAAAGTGCAAGGAGCATGGAGCAAAGAGCTATTTGCTGTCTTTCAGTCTATTATTCTTTGAGTCATTTCGTCTTTTCATTCCATATCTCATAGCTTTTAAGAGCCTGAATTTCCAGCATTTCAAGTCCGTTTTTAGTTTCTGCCCCCTTTTCCCGGCCGAGAGAAAGGAACACGGTTTCGGCCGGATTATAGACCAGATCGTATAGGAGATGACGGGGAGTGAGGCAAGAATAGGGAATATCAGGGAAAGTGCTTGTTTGTGGATAAGTTCCCAGAGGAGTGGTGTTGATAATGAGCAGATGTTCCTCCATAAGGGCGGGCGTGATCTGACCATATGAAACCGTATTTTCATCTACCGGATCACGGGATACGCTTATCCATTTGATTCCCAGTAGATTGAACACATAACATACAGCTTTGGAAGCCCCTCCCGTACCCAGTATCAATGCACTCCGGCGCTCCGGTGTCAGGAAAGGACGCAAACTCTCCAGAAAACCGGAGGCATCGGTATTGAACCCTTCCAATACATATCCCTCAGGGCCTCTTTGAATTCTAACTGTATTGACGGCTCCGATCTCTTCTGCTACCTGGTCCATCCTGTCAAGAAAGCTGATAACCCGCTCCTTGTATGGGATGGTCACATTAAAGCCGGCCAGTTCAGGATATTCACGGATAACCGAAGGCAACCGGCAGATATCGTCAATTTCGAAATTAAGGTACTGCTCGTTCCTGTTTTCGATTGAAAATTTCTCTGTAAAGAATTTACGGGAGAATGAATGTCCCAACGGGTAACCTACCAAGCCATAGGTCCTCATTGTCAGTTATTTCAGCGGTTTATACGATTTGATCAATTTTTTTACGGCATCATTTTGTGCCGCTTTCGGATAGACCCTGAAAAGATCGTCATGCCGGTTGAAGTCGAGTTTAAGCGCTGTTTCCAATTGGAATTCAGCTTCCTTAACCTCATTGGTTTCATAAAGATAAGCAGCCAGCAGATATTTAATGGCTGCATCCTCATTGTTATGTCTGATTCCCCGTTTTAAAATCCGGATGGCCTCTTTCACCTTTCCCACATTATGCTGGTATTCAGCATAGTTAATCCATATTTCAGAATTGCGCGGATTCAGAAAGGAGGCCTTTTTGAAGGCAGAAAGCGCTTCAGTCCCACGACCTGCATCAACCAGTACGCGTGCAAAGGTGAACCAATAATCAGGGGTTTCCGGTTCAATTTCGATAGCTTTTCTGATCAGGTCAATGCTCAGTTCATACCGTTTTTCAACCCAATGTATGATCCCAGTTGAAAAAAGGGCAATATCGTTATCTGGATTGATATCAAGGGCTTTTTTGTAAAACCGATCCGCCATTTTATAACGGCCCTGGTTAAGGTAACATTCCCCCATGTAACAAAAACCATCGTCATTTTCCGGATCAAATTTCAGATATTCGCGATAATTACGGATAGCTTCCTGGTATCGCTCAAGATTCGCCAATGAATTGGCCTTATTAAAAATGGCATGGTAAAAGTTCGTGTTCAGGGCTAAGGTAAAATCATAAGCCTGCAAGGCTTTTTCAAACTGGGAGGTCCGGTTATATGCAATCCCCAGGTTGAACCATACTGCCGGATTGAAAGGATCCAGATCGAGATAGAGATTATAATAATAAATACTCCTGTCGGCATATCCCAACTGATCGCAATAATAACCGAGATCATTGAGAACCATCTCATTTTCCGGATTTTCAGCGAACGACCGTTCAAAATAACTTACCGCTTTGCTGATATCCCCATACTGGATATAAGAAGTTCCGATCCGCCAGAAAATATCATCCAGGTCTTCGCTTGTAAAGTCTATCGCCTTTCCGAAACAGTTCCCGGCTTCATACGGCATGTCAAGCATAAGGTAACCGGACCCGAGCATCATATAAATTTCGGGATTATTCCGTTCAATTTTCACAAGGATTTCCAATTCCCGGATGGCTTCACCCGGTTCTCCCCGGCCGATTAAAGTCCGTGCATAGGAGATCCTCAATGGTATGGCGTCGGGATGAATATTTAGGGCCTGATCCAGAACTTTCTCCATCGTTTCATAATCGCCTTCATCCATGAGAAAATCCATGATCTCTTCGTATTCATTCACATCAAAATACTTGATTGTTCCTGATTTGAGCGAATTCAAAAAGCTATGATAAGCTTCCGGAGCTTCCTCATCTTCCCATATGTCACTCGTATGATCAACCATCATCTGTATCTCCCGGTTGCAAAGGTAAAAAAACCATCCGAATATTTATCTGATTACTTTATTGATGCTGTTTTCTCAACAAATCATTAACGGTTTTCACCGGATTAAAAGTTTCAATGGGGACCTCCACAAAAAATGTGATCCAATCGCTCATCGAGCCATTCCATAAACCGGGCAGTTCCTGGGCTTTGAGTTCCCTGCCTCCTTTTGATTTCACCGTAATAAGCCCCGTCTGCGGATCCCTGAAATGTAAAAGGTCAAATTTTTCCCCCTTGTAATTTTTAAAGGCACAAACCAGATCTACCGGATTAAAGTGGGTGGCATGACGGGCAATTTTCAGCTGTACCGGATCAGAAGGATCTATCTGGATACTTTCGGCAATCTGAAGTGAAACCGTCCCGTCTGAATTTTCAGCAAAAAAGGGTCCTCCACCCGGTTCACCTTCATTTCTGACCATTCCGCACACCCTGATCGGGCGATTGAACTTCTCTTTCAGGTATTGTACCAATTCTTCCTTTTCGGTATAATACTGGTCAACCGGAGGTTTGACATTCAGGGTGTTTTCCAGAAAATTGGCAGCCTCAGCAAGGAATCCGCTCTCGTGAGCCTGCGGTATTTGTTCATTTAAAGCTTTCTGATAACCGAAAATCTGTTCCTGATAATGAAGAAGTATTCCGGCCAGCGCTTTTTTAAAGGTATAGGTCGGCTCCTTGAAACGGTCGGGAACTACATTGTCGATATTCTTGATAAAAACCAGGTCGGCATCCAGATCATTCAGATTTTCCAGTAAAGCACCATGTCCGGCCGGGCGAAAGAGAAGCGATCCATCTTTTTCCCTGAAAGGTTCGTTGTGCATATCGACGGCAATGGTGTCGGTCGAAGGTTTCTGCCTGCTGAACCTGACGTCGAAAACACAACCGTATTCAATCTCATACCCTGCCTCAATTTCCGAAAAGAGAACATGGAATGCAGCTTCATGTTCAGGAGAAACGGTAAAATGAAGTCTCACCCTGTTCTTATTATCCCGGGCATAATTGGCACCCTCGACCAGGTGTTCTTCAAAAGGAGTCCGCTGGAAACCATCATACTTATGAAAATGAAGCAATCCCTTGGGAAGATTCCCATAGTTCAGTCCTTTTTCTGTCAGGAGAAACTCCAGATAATTTCTCAGATTGGGTTCAAGTCCTGCATGTACAATGGCCGATTTCAATTTCGAATGGAATGCAAAGTTACTGATCCGTTGATAAAATTCATGGGTTTTGGGATGAGAGGCTATCACTTCATCCGGAGTCTTACCTGCCTTGAGGTCATCCAGTGCGGCAAACAACGATTTGAACATCCGGCTGGCAGCACCGGAAGCAGGAACAAATTTTATCACGGTAAGCCCTTCCTCCAGCTTTTCGTTATAGGTCTTTTCATGCCTGGTCAGATCTGCATCATTCAAACGAAGGATTCCCCTGGCGGGTGTAGCAGCCTCCACTACCCTCAAAAAGGGGAATCCCCGTTGAAAGAATTCGATTTGTTGCATTACCTCCCCGGGATCACTTCCTCTTTCCAGGATCCTCCTGATATCTTTATCATTAAACATAAATCTGTTTTTACATTAAAGTTATGAAATTATCGCCTTGCCCCCAAAAATCAGGGACAATATAGTGAAAAGTTTTCACTTGAATTTTCAACAAGTGAAAAGGAATAGAAAAGCCACTTTTACTATTTTTGACAGAAATGAAACGGTTTACGTATGCCGCAGTTTTTGTGGGGTCATTCCCGTCGTTACCATGATTTTCAATCGTCATTCCGGGCTGTCTTCCCTGGGATGAAACTTCAGAAGATATCCGTTGATGCAGCATTTACCTGTCCCAACCGGGATGGGAGTCGGGGAATGGGTGGATGCACTTACTGCAACAACAGGTCGTTCACACCCTATTTTTCAGGGGCGAAAACCAGTGTCTCAGCCCAACTCGAGAAAGGGATACGTTTTTTCACCCACAAATATCCGCAAATGAATTTCCTGGCTTTTTTTCAGTCATTCAGCAATACCTATGCTCCTTTGCCGGTGTTACAACAGCTGTATGAAGAAGCCCTTGCCTTTCCCGGGGTGAGAGGACTGGTCATTTCCACGCGGCCCGACTGTGTGGACGGGAATATTCTGGATTATCTTGCGGAGCTATCCCGCAAATGCTACGTTATGCTTGAACTGGGAATAGAATCACATCTCGACCATACTCTGGGAAGCCTCAACCGGGGACACACTTTTGCCGAATCGGAGAAAGCCATCAGGGACGCCGCTGCCCGTGGCATCCCCACCACAGCCCACCTGATTTTGGGTTTGCCGGGTGAGAACCATCAGGACTGGCTCGATCAGGCAGCTGTTATCTCCCGGTTGCCGGTCATGAATATCAAATTGCACCAGCTGCAAATCCATAAAGGAACGCTAATGGCAAAGCAGTACCATGCAAGACCCGCCGATTTTCACCTGTTTTCCGAGGAGGAATATGCTTCACTGGTGGTGGATTATCTTGAGTTGTTGAATCCCCGGATTTCCGTCGAAAGGTTTACCAGTCAGGCTCCTCCCAGATTGCTGATTGCTCCGGCCTGGGGTATTAAGAACTATGCATTCACAGCCAAAATCAATAAACTGCTCGAGGAGAGAGAGACCTGGCAGGGAAGACTTTATACCACTTTCTGAAGGATGAAGGCAGTTCATAGCCTGTCCCGTGTTTCTTACACCCGGGTCATTTCTTTTGTTTTTCCAGAAAACTATTCAGAAATTGTTGGGTCAGCTCATCTGAATCCCCATACTTTGTTCTCAGTTCGTCCAGTTTCTTATGCAGGGTTGCCTGAACCTCCGCATATTCCGGGTCCCCGTACCGGTTAATCATTTCCCGGGGATCTTTCTGCAAATCATATAGTTCCCATTCATCCACGTCATAATAGAAATGGATCAGCTTGTACTGTTCGGTCCGGATCCCGTAATGTCTTTTTACCATATGCTCAGCCGGAAACTCGTAATAATGATAGTATATGGCATCGCGCCATTTCACTTTATCCCCCGCTACCAGTCCTCGGAATGATTCTCCCTGCATGTCATCCGGAATTTTCACACCGGCATAATCGAGGAAAGTAGGGGCAAGATCAAGGTTAAGCACCAGTTTATCGGATACGGATCCGGCTTTGATCTCTTTGGGATAACGAATCAGCAGGGGGGTACGGAGTGATTCCTCATACATGAAACGTTTGTCAAACCAGCCATGCTCTCCCAGGTAAAATCCCTGATCAGAAGTGTATACCACAATGGTGTTTTCACTCAGCCCGTTCCTGTCAAGGTAATCCAACACTTCTCCCACCGCATCGTCGACCGACTGTATCGTTCGCAGGTAATCTTTAATATACCGGTTGAATTTCCACAGGGCAAGTTCTTTACCCTTCAGATTTGCTTTCAGGAACTTCCTGTCTTCATTTTCATAGGCGGCTATCCATTGAGTCCGTTGTTGATCATCCATACGGTTCAGGTTATGGATAAAGTCGGTACTGTCACCTTTCGGATCCACGATCAGCTTGAAATCATGTCCCCAGCGGGCGTCACCGTCTATTCTCATCTCCTGTTCCCTTGCAGCGTGTCCCCTGTGGCTGTAATCGTCAAAGAAATTGTCAGGGGGATCAAATGTCCGGTCATTGTAAAGATTCAGGTATTTAGGGGCCGGCAACCAGTTTCGGTGAGGTGCTTTCTGATGAAAAAGCAGACAAAACGGTTTGGTCTTGTCCCTTTTATTTTCCAGCCAGTCAAGGGCATATTGTGTGGTAATCTCGGTGCAGTATCCCGGGATACGTTTCTTCACCCCCATTTCAATGAAGTCCGGATTATAATACTGACCCTGCCCGGGCAAGACATTCCAGTAATCAAATCCCCGAGGATTACCTTCCAGGTGAATTTTACCTATCAGGGCGGTCTGATATCCTGCCTGCTGCAATAAACCGGCAAAATTGGGCTGATTCCAGTCAAACGTGCAGAAATTGTCCACCTTTCCGTTCAGATGGTTGTATTTTCCTGTGAGTAAAGTGGCCCGACTGGGAGCACAGATTGAATTGGTTACACATGCCCGGTTAAAGATCACTCCTTCCCGGGCAATCCGGTCAATATGGGGCGTATTGTTCAGTCCGTAACCGTAAGCACTGATAGCCTGGTAGG